>CALXJN010000014.1 GCA_944388635.1 uncultured Clostridia bacterium | reverse complement strand
TTAATCATTGTATCTGTGTCTGCAAGTATTTCTCCTGTTTCTGGGTGTACTATATTTTCTACTGGATATCTTCCTTCTAGTCTTTCTTGTAGTTTTTCTATTATTTGGTTTCCGTCTTTTATATCTTCGATAATTATTCCTTCATGTGTTCCGCAGTCATCTTCTCTTACTATTATATCTTGGCTTACATCTACAAGTCTTCTTGTTAAGTATCCAGAGTCTGCTGTACGTAAAGCTGTATCCGCTAAACCTTTTCTTGCACCATGTGAAGATATAAAGTATTCTAGTGCATCTAGTCCTTCTCTGAAGCATGATTTAATAGGAATTTCAACTGTTTTACCAGATGTATTTGCCATAAGTCCACGCATACCTGCAATTTGTCTTAATTGGTTCATGTTACCTCTGGCTCCTGATTGTGCCATCATATATATTGGGTTTAATTCATCAAAGTTGTCTTTCATTGCATCTGATACATCGTCTGTTGCTTTTTCCCATATTTTAATTGTAGATTGATATCTTTCTTCGTTTGTTATTAATCCACGTTTGTATTGTTTTGTTACATTATCTACTTGTTCTTCTGCTTTAGTAAGTATTTCGTTTTTAGCAGCTGGAACGCTTACATCAGCAACTGATACTGTTATTGCTCCTCTTGTTGAATATTTGTATCCGATTGATTTAATATAGTCTAATACTTCTGCTGATTCGCTAAATCCGTGTTTGCTTATACATTTAGCAACTATTGTTCCTAAATTTTTCTTAATAACTGGGAAATCTATTTCAAGTTTTAGCAAGTTTTCTTCTTTGCTTCTATCTACAAATCCTAAATCTTGTGGAATTCCTTGGTTATATATTACTCTTCCTACTGTTGTTTCTATTTTTTGTGTTTTAATTACTCCGTCAATTTCTTTACTTCTTCTAATAAATACTTTTGCATGTAATTCTAGATCACCATTTTGGTATGCAAGTAATGCTTCGTCTTCGTCTTTAAAGTACATTCCTTCTCCTTTTTCTCCGTCAACTTGCATTGTTAAGTAATAACTTCCAAGTATCATATCTTGTGTTGGTACTGTAACTGGCTTTCCGTCTTGTGGTTTAAGTAAGTTATTTACTGATAGCATTAAATATCTTGCTTCTGCTTGTGCTTCTGGAGATAGTGGAACGTGTACTGCCATTTGGTCTCCGTCGAAGTCAGCATTAAATGCTGTACATACTAATGGGTGTAATTTTATTGCTCTACCTTCTACAAGTACTGGTTCAAATGCTTGTATACCAAGTCTGTGAAGTGTTGGTGCACGGTTTAATAATACTGGATGGTCTTTTATAACTTCTTCAAGTATATCCCATACTTCTGGTCTTAATCTTTCTACCATTCTTTTTGCGTTTTTGATGTTATGTGCAAGCCCTCTTTTTACAAGTTCCTTCATAACAAATGGTTTAAATAATTCTACTGCCATTTCTTTTGGTAAACCACATTGATATATTTTAAGTTCTGGTCCTACAACTATAACTGAACGTCCTGAATAGTCAACTCTCTTACCAAGTAAGTTTTGTCTAAATCTACCTTGTTTTCCCTTTAATAAATCTGATAATGATTTTAATGGTCTATTTCCAGCTCCTGTTACAGGTCTTCCACGTCTTCCATTATCTATTAAAGCATCTACAGATTCTTGTAGCATTCTTTTTTCATTTCTTACAATTATTTCTGGTGCACCTAATTCAATTAATCTTCTTAATCTGTTATTTCTGTTGATTACTCTTCTATATAAGTCGTTTAAGTCTGATGTTGCAAATCTTCCACCGTCTAATTGTACCATTGGTCTTAAATCTGGTGGAATTACTGGCACAACATTCATTATTGTCCATTCTGGTCTATTGCCAGATATTCTAAAAGATTCAACTGTATCTAGTCTCTTAGCAAGTTTCATCTTTTTTTGTTCACTTGATTTTTCTATTTCTTTTTTGATTTTTGCTGATAATTTATCTAAGTCAATTTCTTCTAATAATTTTCTAATTGCTGCTGCTCCCATTTCTGCCTTGAAGCTTCCTCTGCCATATTTTTCTATAGCTTCACCATATTCTTTTTCATTTAGTACTTGCCCTTTTATTAGTCCTGATGTTCCTTTGTCTGTAACTATATATGAAGCAAAATATATGACCTTTTCTATGCTTCTTGGAGAAATGTCAAGTAAAAGTGCAATTCTACTTGGGATTCCTTTAAAATACCATATATGTGCAACTGGAGCTGCAAGTTCAATATGTCCCATTCTTTCTCTTCTTACTTTGGATTTTGTAACTTCTACTCCACATCTATCACATACAATTCCCTTATATCTAACTCTTTTATATTTACCACAATGACATTCCCAGTCTTTTACTGGTCCAAATATTCTTTCACAGAATAATCCGTCTTTTTCTGGTTTTAATGTTCTATAATTTATTGTTTCTGGCTTTTTTACTTCGCCTTTTGACCATTCTCTTATTTTTTCATCAGATGCAAGCCCTATTTTTAATTTATTAAACAATTCTAATTCGTCCAAAATTTAGCCCCCTTAATAATTATTCATAGTGAAAAGTAAATATATTTTATTTACTTTTCACTTTATTCTTACTTATGGTTCTATTTTTCTATTTATAACATGTTACACTGCTGTGCAATTCCTTCTTGTTCATTTTATAAATTTCAAAATATTATTCAATTGAATCTTCGTCATTTTCTATATTGTCTTCTGCTAAATCATTATCAAATACTTCTTCACTATCTAGTAAATCATCATCACTAATTACATCCTCGTCGTCAAAGATTTCATCGTCAACAAGTTCGTCTTCTCCTAGTGTTTCTTCTTCATATCCGTCTGCTAAATCATCTGCTTCAACTTGCATTTTGTCTTTTTCTTCTCTTTCTAGGTTAAAATCTATTCCGTCTTCAATATTTTCTTTAAGTTCTAATTCTTTATTGTCTTGAGAATATAACCTTACATCTAGTCCTAAGCTTTGTAATTCTTTTATTAATACTTTAAATCCTGCTGGTACTCCTGGTTCTGGAATATTCTCGCCTTTTACTATTGCTTCGTAAGTTTTGATTCTTCCTACTACATCATCTGATTTTACTGTTAACATTTCTTGTAATGTATGTGATGCTCCATATGCTTCTAGTGCCCAAACTTCCATTTCTCCGAATCTTTGTCCACCAAATTGTGCTTTTCCTCCTAGAGGTTGTTGTGTAACTAATGAGTATGGTCCTGTTGAACGAGCATGTATTTTGTCGTCTACTAAGTGGTGTAGTTTTAACATATACATTACACCAACTGTTATTGGCTTATCAAATGGTTCTCCTGTTCTTCCGTCATAAAGAATTGTTTTTCCATTTGGCTCTCTTCCTGCTTTTTCTAGTAATTCAACAATTTCTTCCTCTGTCGCACCATCAAATACTGGTGTTGCAACTTTATATCCTAGTGCTTTTGCTGCTGCTCCTAAATGAACTTCAAGAACTTGACCTAAGTTCATACGTGAAGGAACACCTAATGGGTTAAGTACTACATCTACTGGAGTTCCGTCTGGCATGAATGGCATATCTTCAACTGGCAATATTCTTGATACTACACCTTTGTTTCCGTGACGTCCGGCCATTTTGTCTCCGACAGATATTTTTCTTTTTTGTGCTATATAGCATCTAATTACTTGATTTACACCTGGACCTAATTCATCTGAATTGTCTCTTGTAAATACTTTTACATCTACTATTGTTCCTGATTCTCCATGTGGTACACGAAGTGATGTATCTCTTACTTCTCTAGCTTTTTCTCCAAAGATTGCACGAAGTAGTCTTTCTTCTGCTGTAAGTTCTGTTTCTCCTTTTGGTGTAACTTTTCCAACTAAAATGTCTCCTGGTCTAACTTCTGCACCTATTCTTATGATACCATTTTCGTCTAAGTCTTTTAGTCCGTCTTCTCCGACATTTGGTATATCTCTTGTAATTTCTTCTGGGCCAAGTTTTGTATCACGGCAATCACATTCATATTCTTCAATGTGTATTGATGTGTATACATCTTCTTTAACTAGTCTTTCACTTAACAAGATAGCATCCTCGTAGTTATATCCTTCCCAAGTTGTAAATGCTATTATTACGTTTTTACCAAGTGCCATCTCTCCATTTTGTGTAGAAGGTCCGTCTGCTATAACATCTCCTGCTTTAACTTTTTCACCTTTTACTACTATTGGCTTTTGGTTTATACATGTTCCACCATTTGTTCTTTTGAACTTACGTAATCTATATGTTTCAATATCTCCCTTAGTTGTTTCTAGTGTAATTTCGTCTCCTGTAACTTTCTTTATTACACCGTCTGATTTTGCAAGTATCATTATTCCTGAGTCTTTTGCAGCTTTATACTCTATTCCTGTTCCTACTATTGGCGAATCTGTTATCATTAAAGGAACTGCTTGACGTTGCATGTTTGCTCCCATTAATGCACGGTTTGCATCGTCATGTTCTAAGAATGGTATCATAGCTGCTCCAACTGAAACTAATTGTTTTGGAGATACATCCATGTAGTCTACTCTGTCCGCTGATACTTCTGTTACTTCATCTAAATATCTAACTTTTATTTTTTTGTTTATAAATCTTCCGTCTTCACCTATTGGTTCGTTTGCTTGTGCAATAATATGTCCGTCCTCATCATAAGCTGCCATGTATACTATTTCGTCTGTTACTTTATGTGTTTCTGGATCAATTTTTCTGTATGGTGTTTCTATAAATCCATATTCATTTATAACTGCAAATGAAGATAATGCTGAAATTAGCCCTATGTTTGGTCCTTCTGGAGATTCGATTGGGCATAATCTTCCATAGTGTGTATAGTGTACGTCTCTTACTTCGAATCCAGCTCTTTCTCTTGAAAGTCCTCCTGGTCCTAATGCTGATATTCTTCTTTTATGTGTTAATTCTGATAATGGGTTTGTTTGATCCATAAATTGTGAAAGTTGTGAACTTCCAAAGAATTCTCTTATTGATGATGTTATAGGTTTTGTGTTAATTAATGTTTGTGGTGTTACAACATCTAGGTCTTGTATTGTCATTCTTTCTCTTACAACTCTTTCAAGTCTTGTTAAACCTATTCTGAATTGATTTTGTAAAAGTTCTCCAACACTTCTAATACGTCTATTTCCTAAATGGTCAATATCATCGACAGAACCTAGCCCGTGTGCTAAATTTAGTAAATAACTTACAGAAGCTATCATATCCTCTGTTGTAATATGTTTTGGTACTAGTTCATTCATATTTTCTTCTATTGCTTTTTTTAGGTCTTTTTCCTCTGTTGTTTCTAAGATGTGTTTTAATACTGAGTAGTTAACTTCTTCTTTTATATTTAAGTCACTTAAATCTGTTGAAACAACATTATGTATATCTACTGTTCCATTTCCTATTATTCTGACTTTTTTATCCTCTACTTTTACATTAACAATATTTATTCCTGCATCTTGGATTTTTCTTGCCATTTCTTTTGAAATTACTGTGTCTTTTGAAACTAGAAGTTCTCCTGTTTCTTCATCTATAATATCATCAAAAGCTACTTGGTTTTCAATTCTTGATGCTAGGCTTAATTTTTTGTTGAATTTATATCTTCCAACTTTTGCTAAGTCATATCTTCTATCATCAAAGAATAAGCCATTAAATAGGTTTCTTGCTGCATCTACTGAAGGTAATTCTCCTGGTCTTAATTTTTTATATATTTCTATTAAAGCTTCGTCTTGTGTCTTTACTGTGTCTTTTTGAAGTGTCGCAATTATTTTTTCGTCTTCTCCAAATAATTCTGTCATTTGCTCATCTGTTGTTAAACCAATTGCTCTAAGTAATGTTGTTACTGGTAATCTTCTTGTTCTATCAACTCTTGCATAAAATACATCATTTGAGTCTGTTTCATATTCTATCCATGCGCCTCTTATTGGCATTACTGTTGATGTGAATATTTTCTTTCCTGTTCTATCAAAATCTGATGCATAATAACATCCTGGAGAACGTACTAATTGGCTTACTATAACTCTTTCTGCTCCATTGATTACGAATGTTCCACTATCTGTCATTATAGGGAAATCGCCTAAATAAATCTCTTGTTCTTTTATTTCTCCTGTTTCTCTGTTTATTAATCTTACTTTTACGTGTAATCTTGCAGAATATGTTGCGTCTCTTTCTTTTGTCTCTTCTAATGAATATTTTGTTTTGTCTTCCATGTAATAATCAAAAAATTCAAGCACTAAGTTTCCTGAATAGTCTACTATTGGAGATATATCTTTTAAAACTTCTCCTAATCCTTCTTTTAAAAACCATTCATAAGAATCTTTTTGCACTTTGATGAAATTTGGCATTTCTATGCTATCGCCAATTTTTGCGAACGTTTTACGTACGCATTTTTCGTGTATTACGTCTTTCATGGATTGTTTTCACTCCTTAATTTTTAATTTGTGAAGCTTTAGAAAAAATTGAATATAATATTCTTAAAGAAGTCCTTCTTAAAATTTACATTTGCATTAAGAAAAATTTATCGCTTCAAAATAAGCTTTCCCTAATGAAAGAGGTAGATTTTAATTCCTCTTCTTTAGAATTTAAGTATATTTATCGATTTTAATACAGTTAAATATTATAGCATGTACTTTTAATTCTTGTCAAGTCTTACGGACAAAATAATTAAAAAAAATTGCCAAATGAGATTAATATTCCCATTTTGGCACATATTGTTCTTCATTTTCTTCTGGAAAGTCTTGCATATAGCCATTTTCTATTCCAAGTTCATATACGTAATTTTCTACTTCGTCGTATTCTTCTTTATTTATTTTTCTATTTATTTCTTCATACTCTTTTGCTTTATATGTAGGGAAATACTGTGTCATAATGCTTACATATACACAATTATCTATGTTTTCTCTTATCCATTTTAAGCACATTTTTGTATTATCTATATTATTTGGAAGCACTAAGTGCCTTATGATTAGCCCTTTTTCTATCATTCCATTTTTATTAAATTTAGGGCTTCCGACTTGTCTATACATTTCTTTTATTGCATTTGTTGCGATTTCAAAATATTTTTTAACTTTAGAGTATTTTTCTCCAAGTTCATTATAATAATATTTTAAGTCCGGAAGATATACATCTATGTATCCTTCTAGTTTTTTTAATGTTTCTACATTTTCATATCCGATTTGTATTATATATTATCGGTAAATTTAATCCCTTTTCTTTTGCAATTTTAATTGCTTCTATTATTTTATCTGCATAAATTGTTGGACTAACTAGATTTATATTTTCTGCATTATTTTCTTGCTCTTTTAAGAATATTTTAGCTAATTCTTCTACTTCTATTTTTTTGCCATTTCCTAAATTGCTAATTTCATAATTCTGGCAAAACACACAATTTAAATTGCATTTTGAAAAAAATACTGTACCAGAGCCGTAGTTTCCACTTATGCATGGTTCTTCGAATTTATGAAGGCTTACTCCTCCTATTTCTACTTTTTCTCCTGCTTTACATCTTCCTACATTAATTCTTCTGTCGATACTGCACTTGTGTGGACAAAGCATACATTTTTGATTCATTTCATTCACCTTTAATATTTCTTTAATTTTAATCTATATTACCATAAAAGTGTGGTTTTATCAAGAATCTAGTTATTTTTCAATAGAAACTTGCAAATCATTCGACAAAATTCGACAAATGTAGTCTAAATAAGGAAGAGCTTGCAGTTTGGGACGGTTCTGAATCGCACTTTTAAATACAAATATATAAATTTTCGGTCGTTGTCAATGGGGACTCATCTAGTTTGACAACTGTTCGGTCATTCTAGATGCGTCCCAAACTGCACGCTTTATTTTAGATGAGCTCCGAGCTACATTTGCCTTATTTTTTCTATTCCTTCTAATATTTTCCAAGTTCCGTTTATTTCTGGAAGGCACGTAAAGCTTAGCTTTTCTTTTGTTACAGGGTGTATAAAGCTTAAGCGATATGCCCAAAGTGCTATTTGTTTTCCTCTTCCTCTTGTTCCATATTTTTGGTCTCCGTATATGCTATGTGAAATATTCGCAAGTTGTACTCTTATTTGATGATGTCTACCTGTATGGAGCTTTACTCTTACTACTGATAAATTTATTTCTTCATTATATTTTAAAACCTCATAATCAAGTTTTGCAAGCTTTGCTCCTTTTGTTTCTGCTTCTACAACTTTGCTTGTGTTTTTTCTCTCATTTTTTAGCAAATAATTTTCAAGTGTTCCCTTTTCTTCTTCAAACTTTCCGTCTGCCACAACTAAGTATTCTTTTTGTATTCTTCTTTCTCTTACTTCTTCGCTTAATCTTGCTGCTGCTTTCGACGTTTTTGCAAATACCATTACTCCTCCGTACTGGCCTATCTAGTCTATGGATTAAGGCTAAATAGACATTTCCTGGCTTTTTATATTTTTCTTTTAAGTATTCTTTTATAATGCTTAGCATGTCTATATCTTCTGTTTTGTCTGCTTGTGACGGAATATTTGGCATTTTTTCTACAACAATTATATGGTTGTCTTCATATATTACATTTAATTTCTGCATATTTTCCTCTTTCATAACTTCAAATAAAATTTTGCAATAATCACACTTTTATTTATTATCAATGCATTCTAACATCATTAAAGCACAATTATTGCAAATTGCCCTCAAATCTCCCATAAATTCCGCAAGGCAATACTAAGTTTGACTCTTTCATAGGAAGTCCGATTTCTCCTGAGTAAACTTTTCCTTTATATCTTTTTCCTACTGTAAGATTAAGTATATTTTCTAGCACTTTACTTGAAATTCCTGTTGTATAGGAGTTTATTAAAAAGAACAGTGGCTTATCTGATAATACATTTGTGCACAAACTTACTAAATCATATATATTATCTTCAAATTGCCATACTTCGCCATTTGCTCCTCTACCATAAGATGGTGGATCCATTATAATGGCATCATATTTATTTCCTCTTCTTATTTCTCTATTAACAAATTTTACAACATCATCAACAATATATCTAACTGGTCTATCTTGAAGAGAAGAAGCTTGTACATTTTCTTTTGCCCAAGAAACCATACCTTTTGAACTATCTACATGGCACACTTTTGCTCCTGCACTTAAGCACGCAACTGTTGCTCCTCCTGTATATGCAAATAAATTTAGCACATTAATTTCTCTTTTAGCTGATTTAATTTTATCTATCATCCAATCCCAGTTAACGGCTTGTTCTGGAAATAGCCCTGTATGTTTAAAACCCATTGGTTTAATATTAAATGTAAGATTTTTATATCTAATTTGCCATGACTTTGGAAGAGCTTTTTTATATTCCCAAGCTCCTCCTCCTGTTTTGCTTCTCACATATCTTGCATTTTGTCTTTTCCATTCTTCTGGTTTTTCTTTTTCCTTCCAGATAATTTGTGGATCTGGTCTAACTAAAATAATGTTATTCCATCTCTCTAATTTTTCCCCATTTGCCATGTCTATTATTTCATAATCTTTCCAATTTTTTGCTATTTCCATTACTGCATATCCTTTCTAAGCTATTTTTACATATTTGATAAAATACTAAAAAAACTTACAAGTAAAATTACATTAATCACACAAAAGCTAAATCCTAAAGCTAATACAAAAGTAATAAATTTTTTCATTTGTAATCCCCCCTTAAGAAAAATATATTCTTCTTCGAAAAGGAATATTACAAATTTCATGTTCCAATTTCTTTAACTATTCTAGGTTTTCTTTTATTTTTCTTGCTAAATTCTCATTAATACCTTTAATCTCTTGTAATTCTTCTAAACTTGCATTCTTAATTTTTTGAATGCTTCCGAATTTTTTAAGTAAAAGTTCCTTCTTTTTATCTCCAATACCTTCTATCTCATCTAGTTTTGATTTTGACATTTCTTTATCTCTTAGCTTTCTATGATATTTTATTGCTGTATCATGCACTGTATCTTGGAACCTTGTTATCAAATTCATTGCATTTTCAGAAAGAGGTATTTCGCGTCTTTCTTCATTAATCAATGCTCTTGTTCTATGTTTATCATTTTTTACCATTTTTTATATTGGAATTTCTACATTACATTTCTTACAAGCTTCTTTTGCAGCTCTTATTTGAGTAATTCCACCATCTACAAATATCAAATCTGGAAGCTTTCCAAAGCCACTTTTTTCGCTTTCTATTGAGTGTTTTAATCTTCTTTCTATGACCTCTTCCATACATCTTGGATCATCTTGACCAAATACAGTTTTTACTTTAAATCTCCTAGAAAGAGATTTATTTATTTTTCCGTCTTGCAATACACACATTCCTGCAACTATATTTGTTCCAGAAATATTTGATATATCGTAAGTTTCAATTTTATTTGGAAATTTATCTAAATCAAGTATTTCTTTTAATTCGCTTAGAATTTCATATTTATCTTGTGCATTATTTTCAAGTGTAACTTTTGCATTGTTTTTAGCCATTTCCACAAATCTTAATTTTTCTCCTCTTTTTGGAGATTTTATTTCAACTTTCTTTCCCGCTTCCTCTGATAAAATATGTGACATAACCTCTTCGTCTTCAATTTCTTCTTCTATCATAATTTTGCTTGGAATATTCATATTTCCCATATAGTATTGTTTTATGAAGCCTGAAATTATCTCACTATTTGTCATGTCTCTTAGTTCATTTAAAAAGAAATGCTCCCTACCTATCATTTTGCTTCCACGCACAAAAAACACTTCTACACAAACATAAAGTTCATTCCTTGCAAGCCCAATTACATCTATATCATTTGTATTTATATTAGAAACTTTTTGCTTTTGAGAAATATTTTCTATAGCTATCATCTTGTCTCTAAGTACTGCTGCCTCTTCATATTTCTGTTCTTCTGCAGCTTTTTGCATTTCCTTTTCTAACTCTTTTTTTATATTATCTATCTTTCCGTTCAAGTAATAACATTATTTGGTCTATTTGTTTCATGTATTCTTCTTTTGAAACATTTTTTTTTTTTTTTCCTAAACATCTTCCAATATGATAATTTAAGCATACTCTATTTTTTGCTTTATAATTCCTACATTGCCTTATTTTAAACTTTTTTTTGATAAAATCAACCATTTCCTTTGCACTACCTGGGTTTGCATAAGGCCCAAAATATTTAGAGCCATCATGAACAAGCCTCCTTGTTATTACAACTGTTGGATAATCATCTTTAATATCTATTTTTATATATGGATAACTTTTATCATCTTTTAGCAATACATTAAACTTCGGTCTATTTTTCTTTATTAAATTACATTCTAAAATCAGAGCCTCAGCTTCATTATCTGTCACAATATATTCAAAATGGTCTATCAAAGAGACCATTTTCTTTATTCTTTCTGTTTTATTCGTTTTCCTAAAATACTGTCTTACTCTATTTTTCAAAGAAACAGCTTTACCAACATAAATGATATTATCATTTACATCTTTCATCAAATACACCCCGAGGTTTTCCCGGAAGCTTTTTTAATTCTTCTTCAATATCAAACATTACACTTTCTCTCAATATTTATTTTTAATATAACAATTCTAACAAAAATTAGCAAATTCTTGTTAAAATTTATCCTTCTAATGTTGCTACATAAGGAATATTTCTAAAATTATTATCTACGTCAAATCCATATCCAACTAAATATTTATTTGGAACCTCAAATCCTATATAGTCTATTGGTACATCTATTTCTCTTCTTTCTGCTTTATTTGCAAGTGCACAAACTTTTAAAGTTCTTGGATTTCTAGATCTTAAGTGTTCTAAAAGATAGCTCATACTTCTTCCTGTATCAATTATATCTTCTACAACTAATACATCTTTTCCTTCTATTGATTCCCTTATATCTGTTCTTAACGTTACCTCTCTTGTTGTGTCTGTTCCTTCATAACTTGAAATTGTAATAAACTCATATTTTAGTTTTGATTTCATTCTTAAAGTCAATTCTACTGTAAAAAATACGGCTCCTCTCATGACACAGATAATTGTGATTTCCCTACCTAAATAATCCTTATCAATCTGTTCCGCTAATTCTTGAATTCTCTTTTCTAATTCTTCTCTACTTATTAATACTTTAAAATTCTCATTCATTGTAGGTTCCCCTCTTCTTTAAAATAATATATATATTATACTATCATTTGTCGTATTTTGCAATATGTGTTATTTTTTATTAAATCCTTATTGACACATTTTTTACATTAGTATATAATGCGTTTGTAAAGATATAGATAGGAGGTATATTGTATGAACCAAATATTATATACAGGGAAAGGTAAATCTCATGGACCAGCTTCACTTACGTCCATTTTAAGATTTTTTTCTATTTCTTTAATAGTTTTTGGTGTAATATTTATAGGTGACGGTTCTTATGCCTTATATCACAATCACGTAATAGCAAAATCTCGTATTGATAATACTGTACCTGAAATTGCCTTTGAGCAAGAAGGTAATAATGCAATTGTTACAGTTACTCATAATAAAGGAATTTCAAGAGTTAGATATCATTGGAACAATGATGTTGATACTATTGTAAATGGCAATATGGAAGACACATTTATATTAGATAATATTAGTATTCCTTCTGGAATAAATACTCTACATGTTACTGCTATTGATGAAAATGAAAAATATAGTGAAAGTTCATATGATTTTGCATATGACGGAATAAGTATTGAACTTTCTGTTGTAGATAATACTTATATGAAAATAACTGCTAGTGATGTTTCTGGACTTTCATATATTACTTATAAATGGAATTCTGATGAAGAGATTACAGCATATCCAAATACAGAAAACAATACTATAATTGAACAAACTACAGAAATTCCAACAGGATTAAATACACTTTCTATCACAGCTGTAAATGTTGAAAACAAAACTTTAACAAAAACACAAGATGTTAGAGGTGTTCATCCACCTAAAGTTCAACTTTATATACAAGATGATTATCTAATTGTTATGGTTACTGATGAAGAAGGTATTGATACAATTAAGCAACAAATCGGTGTTGAAGAAGAACGTGTAATCCAAGCAAATGGTGCAAAAGAATTTAGTTATAAGTATAATATAGCTAATAGAGGAAATATCTTAGTAACTATTACTGCAACTGATGTTGAAGGTGTTGCAAGAACTGTAAAAGGTAAAAATTATTAGACTAAAAAAATAATTGTGTTTAATTTAAACACAATTATTTTCTAAGTTAATTTAAGGAATGAGAATTTATGATACAAGAAATATTTATCGTAGAAGATATTGAAAATTTAGTTAATATTTTAAAGGAAAATTTTAAAAATGCAAGAGAATTAATATTTAAATCAATATCAACTGATGCTTTGGCTGAGCATTTACTTGATGTTCCTGCATTAATTATAATAAATGAGGACAAGTTAAAATATAATAATTTAATAGACGTGTGTAGAATGATAAGAAATAATGAAGATAATAGTATTACTCCTATAATGGTTGTTACTTCTAACACTTCTTTAGAGCATAAAAGAGAAATACTAAGAGAAGAAGCTGATTATTATATAGCACAACCTTTAGATTTAGATTGTTTGCATTATGTAATTAAAAATATACTTAAGCTTTTATATAGAAATAGAGGAATAAGTCCTTTGACAAAGCTTCCTGGAAATTTACCTATACAATCTGAGTTAAGAAAACGTTTAATGAAAAAGCAAGAATTTGCTGTCTTATATTTTGATTTAGACAATTTTAAAGCATATAATGATACATATGGTTTCTTAGAAGGAGACGAAATCATAAAGCAAACTGCAAGAATTATATTAAAAAATGTTAACGCTGATGAAAATATTCATAATTTTGTTGGACATATTGGTGGAGATGATTTTGTTGCTTTAGTTACAAATGAAAATTATGAAGAAATATGCCAAAACATAATACTAGAGTTTGATAGAAAAATTCTTGATTATTTTACTGAGGCTGATAAAGAAAGAGGTTATCTTGAAGTACCAAATAGAAAAGGTATTATAGAGGAATTTCCTCTCGTTTCTCTTTCAATTGGTGTTGTTGAGGTTTCTAAAGGTAGATTTCATAATGTATTAGAAATCGGAGAAGTTGGAGCTCAAGTAAAACATTTGGCTAAAGTTACTCCTGGTAGTGCTTATGCAATTAATAGGAGGCATCACTAGAAATTTTCAAGAAAAGGATATATTTAATTTTGCCGTTTACCTTGCTGGGGCAGACTTTGAAATAATTTAGATGAAGTCTGCCCCATTCGCCGTCGCTTACAGCTCCGTTGTTCGCTACGCGGATAAACTTAAAATTAAATATATCCTTTTCTTGAAACATTTTATATTTTTTTGCATATTTACTTAATACGTGCATATATTTATTTGAGGTGTGTTGCCGTGTTTGTTTTTAGGAAAAGTCGTTTTTTACTTATTATCTCTTGTTTGTTTTTGTCTTTTGCTTTTTATATTGCAAATAACAATGTTAATGAAAGAAGTTATGAGATTACTCAAGTTTCGGCTGTTCCAGCAAGTGAAAAGGTTGTAATTATTGATGCTGGGCATGGCGGCTCAGATGGCGGTGCTGTTAGTTCTAATGGTATAACTGAAGCTGAACTTAATTTGAAAATTGCACTTAAGCTTCAAAATTTATTAGAACAAAGTGGTACAACTGTGCTTTTAACTAGGTCTGATGAAAATGTGATTTATGAAATTGACAGCAAAACATTAAGACAGAAAAAAGTTGATGATACTAAAAAAAGAGTAAAGCTTGGCAATGAAAGCGCTGCTGATATTTTTGTTTCTATACATATGAATAAAATTCCTCAAACACAATATAGTGGCTGGCAAACTTTTTATAGCTTAAAAAATGAATCTGGCAAGCTTCTTGCTCAAAATATTCAAAATGCATTAAACGAGACTATGAATAAGGAAAATTCTAGAGTT
>CALXJN010000013.1 GCA_944388635.1 uncultured Clostridia bacterium | reverse complement strand
TGCATCTGCACCAGATAGAACAGGGACAACAATAGATGGAGTAAATGTTGTTTCACCAGCATTTTTCTATATTGATGAAGATGGAGATTTTCAAGAAAATGTAGGGAATGAAGGAGAAACATATATTGATTGGGCACATGACAATGGATATAAAGTATGGCCAATGGTATCAAATGCAGGAGAAGGAATGCTTACAGTTACTTCAGAGATTATGAATGATTATGATTTAAGACAAGAATTAATTGAAGAAATTGTAAATGTATGTGTTAAATATAAATTAGATGGAATTAATATAGATTTTGAAAATATGAAAAAAGAAGATATAGATTTATACTCAAGATTTATAATAGAATTAACACCAAGAATAAAAGAAATTGGACTAATAACATCTGTTGATGTAACCGCACCAGATGGATCAGAGACATGGTCACAATGTTTTGATAGAAATGTAATTGGAGATGTAGCAGATTATATTATATTTATGGCATATGATCAATATGGATCATCAAGTACAAAAGCAGGAACAACAGCAGGATATAATTGGGTAGAAACAAGTTTAATGAAATTTATAGAAACAGAAGAAATTGAACCAAATAAAATAATATTAGGAATACCATTTTACACAAGACTTTGGACAGAAAGTTCAGATGGAAAATTATCTAGTAGAACAGTAAATATGAAAGATATAGACACAGTATTACCAGACAATGTAGAAAGAGTATGGAATGATACACTTAAACAAAATTATGTAGAATATAAAGATGGAAATGACACAAAGAAAATGTGGATTGAAGATTTAGAATCTATAAAAGCAAAATTATCATTAATTACAGCAAATGATTTAGGCGGAGCAGCATTTTGGGAAAAAGATAGAGAAGATGAAAGCGTTTGGCAATTAATAAAAGAAGAACTTAATAAATAGTTACAATATATCAAGTTTTCGAGTATAAATATAAAATAGTCATTGGATGTAACAATAATGTTACAATTCATAGTTAATGTTTTTAAAATTTAGAGAAGCTTGATATATAGCTATTTTCAATCAAAACATAGTTTAAGCGTAACAATCCGGGTCTTGATTTTCAAATATCTATATATCAAGCTTTTCTAGAATAAATATAAACAGTTGTGAACTGTATACAATAATAATGAATTTTATATATTATTACTGAAATTTGTTGACATTGTTGACTTTCAGCTATATAATACTAAAAAGTATACGTGGAGGATTATAATAAATGCAAAAGGAAAATGTATATTATTCTACAAACAAATATGATAACTTAACAGATGAACAAATAATATCTCAAATAAACTCAGGAGATGAGCAAGCACTACCCTATTTATTAGAAAAATATCAAAAGATGGTAAATACAAAAGTAAGGAAATACTTTATTATAGGTGCAGAAAAAGAAGATATTATGCAAGAAGGAATGATAGGATTATTCAAGGCAATCAAGACATTTAACGGAGAAAAACAAAGTACATTTAAAACTTTTGCAAATATTTGTATAGAAGGACAAATTATAACAGCAATAAAAAGTTCTAATAGACAAAAACCTATACCACTTAATTCATATTTATCATTAAATGCAGCAGCATATGAAAATGAAGATGATAGTAAAGATTTAATTGATACATTTGATAATAATACAGCAGAAGATCCTTTAGAAACTATAATGAAACAGGAATATTATGAAGAAATTCAAAAATCAATTGATAAATCACTTAGTAAGTTTGAAAAAAAAGTTTTAGATAGATTTATAAAAGGAGAAAGTTATGTTGTAATTGCAAATAAATTAGATTCAACAGTAAAGTCAGTAGATAATGCAATTCAAAGAATAAGAAAAAAAGCAATAAAAAACATGTTTTAAAGTTTTTTAATAAATTATGAAGATATTCAGAGAATTTATAAAATAAATATAAAAATTAAAATATTAAATGTATTGACTTTTTCGATTTCAAAACATATAATTTTATTAAGCATAATATTATATACATCAAGTAAATAATATTATGAAGGAGGAATTAATTATGTATGGAGAATGGATGAAAGATATGCCTATTATAATAGGTGATGACAATAAAGGAAAGTAACTTATAAAGAGCTAAATAATATACTAAAAAAGACAGTTTTAAACTGTCTTTATTTTGGGCTCCATTATTTTATTTATTTTATCTTTTTGCTTTTTCTCTTTTCTATAATATTTTATATATAAATTTGTCCATTCATTATAAACATTAATTATACTTGTATAATATTTGTCGGTATAGCAGTTTTGATTGGCAATGGCAATTTCTAAGCTTAATGTCCTAATTGTTCTTAAAAATATCTGATGCAATGATTGATATACATATCTAGAACCAGCAGATTGACTAGACAAACTCATACATAGATATTCTAATTCATTTAAAACATTTGTTATTAAAGCAGAGAATTTAAAAGGAAAATTTGAATTATTTAACTTAAATAATTCTTTAGCTTCCTTTTCTGAATATATTTTATTTGATTCTGTTAATGAATTAAAAGTATTAAAAGATATTCTACTATCTAGCATTCTATAATAAATTTGATCTAAACTAGATTGTTTAAACTCTTGAATATATTTTTCTATAAAATTATCATCATTGTAAATTGTTCGTATTTCATTAGTATTAAAGAATTTGAAACTATCATAACTCTTTTCGTTTAATCCAAGGAATGAATTAAGTTTACTGGCAAAAAAAACTTGACATATTATAAAACATTTTGTAGTTAAACTTTCTGAAAAAGATTTAGCAATTTCAGAAGCTTTTTCTTGTTGCCTAAAAGAAACACTTTTAGAATATTCATATATTGCCCATAATGAAGCTAAAATAGCGCCAATAATAGTTATCCAAATTCCCCAATTGTTTAAAGAGATTCCACATAAAAGTATTTCTTGACTTTCTACTTGTACAGGATTTTTTATAGGAGATAATAACAGTAAAAAACCAGTTCCTATAAGAAATAAAATTATTCCAATAATATATAAAATATG
>CALXJN010000012.1 GCA_944388635.1 uncultured Clostridia bacterium | reverse complement strand
TACAGCCTGTTGCTGTACATATTACTGCGTGGTCTTCATTTTTTAATGCTCTTAAAACCATACGAGCAACCGGTGGAGCTCCACATCCAGCACACATTCTGTGTCCTGAAGCAAATCTTGATGGTTTATTTGCAATTATTTCTTTTACATTATATGCCATTATTTTTCCTCCTCTCTTCTAACTCCAAAATATCTGTAAGGATTATCAATTTCTCCTGTTTTTACAATTTCTAACAAGTCATTATACACTCCTTCTATCTCATAAGAAGTTGTATCCCTTCCTCCTATACCATAGATGTAGTTAACCATTGGTACTTGTTTTTTATTTACATACATACTTGATGTAACGTCTGTATATAAAGCTCCTCCTGCTCCATTTATTGAATCTGCTTTATCTAATACTGCAACAGCCTTTAAGTGTGATAATGCTTTTGCAATTTCTTCTGTTGGGAATGGTCTAAACACACGTAACTTAAGTAATCCTGCTTTTATTCCCTTTTCTCTTAAACTATCTACAACATATTTTGTAGTTCCTGCTGTTGAGTTCATACAAACTATTGCAATTTCAGCATCTTCTAATTTGTATTCTTCGAAGAATGAATATTTTCTTCCAGTCATTTTTGCAAATTCTTCTGATACTTCTTCTATTACTTTTTTAGCATTTCTCATTGCATTTGCTTGTTGATATTTATGTTCAAAAAGATATGTTTGTACATCTAGTGGTCCCATAGCTATTGGTTCTTTTGAATTTAATAAATAATGTTCTGGTTTATATTTTCCAACAAATTCTTTTACTTTTGAGTCCTCAACAAGTTCTATATTCTCGATTGAGTGTGATGTTATAAAGCCGTCTTGGCATACCATAAGTGGTAACATTACATCTTTATGTTCTGCTATTCTATGTGCCATAAGTAAGTTATCATAAGCTTCTTGATTATTTTCTGAAAATAGCATTATCCAACCTGCATCCCTTACTCCCATTGCGTCTGAATGGTCATTGTGTATGTTTAATGGTCCTGATACTGCACGATTTACAAGTGACATTACTATTGGTAATCTCATGCTTGATGCTATATATATCATTTCCCACATTAATGATAATCCATTTGCTGATGTTGCTGTCATAGCTCTAGCACCAGCAGCTTCTGCTCCAATACAAGCGCTCATTGCACTATGTTCACTTTCTACTGCAACAAATTCTGTATCAACTGTTCCATTACTTACAAATGTTGAAAAATATTGTGGTATTTCAGTAGAAGGTGTTATAGGGAAAGCTGCAACTACATCTGGATTTATTTGTTTCATAGCTGTTGCTGCGGCTTCATTTCCGCTTAAACGTTCTCTCATATAAAATTCTCCTTTCAGCTGATTAAATAATCAAACTTTTTTAATTAATTTAATTCAATTTTCTTATTAGTGCATTTCGATTGCTCCAAAAGGACAAACCTTTGCACAAATTCCGCACCCCTTGCAATAGTCATAATTGAAATCTTCTCTTTTTTGTTCTTTATTTACAGGTATTGCATCATCAGGACATACTGGGAAGCAAAGTCCACATTGTTTGCATTTTTCACTT
The DNA here is from genome assembly GCA_944388635.1 of uncultured Clostridia bacterium. Classification (GTDB taxonomy): domain Bacteria; phylum Bacillota; class Clostridia; order TANB77; family CAG-508; genus JAAWPK01. The sequence goes on along the minus strand of CALXJN010000012.1, from coordinate 1,541 downwards.
ATATATATAGGTTTTTGAGATCTCCAATCTCCTGTCTTAAAATTCTTTGAATTTCCTGCTTCATATATATTTCCAGCAATTGTCATTTTTTCTGCTGGTGTTTTTGGTGTGATTTCCATATTTTAAATCTCATCCCTTTCTTATATTTTTTTAACCTCGTTAAGTGCCATTTTTAAAGCATTCATATTTCCTTCGATTACTTCTGGTTTCTTTGCAAATTTATGCTTAAAAGATCCTTCCATATCGTTCAATAACTCTTCATCAGTCATAATTTTGCTTACCTTTACTATTGCTGCAAGCATTGGTGTATTAGGGAAATATTTGCCCAAAGTTTCAAGTGATATTTTACGAGCATCTACTGTATATATTTCTCCTTCGTATCCTTTTAGTTTTGGCTTAATTTCTTCTGCATTTTTTGTTGTATTAATTACAATTGCACCTGTCTTTTTTAAACCAGCTGTTACATCAACTGCATCAAGTAATGTATCATCTACAACAACTACATAATCTGGTTCATAGATATTGCTATGAATTGTTATTGGCTCTTCGCTTATTCTGTTATATGCTGTAAGTGGAGCTCCCATTCTTTCTGGACCATATTCAGGGAAACCTTGAATATATCTTCCAGTATTAAATGCTGCATCTGCAAGTAGAAGTGATGCTGTTTTTGCTCCTTGTCCACCTCTTCCATGCCATCTTATTTCTATCATGAAATTACCTCCTTTTTATATTTGTTTAGGATAACATTTTCAAACTTAATTTATAAATATTATTCCATTTATTCATAATGTTTTTCCATAGCTTAAGTATATTATTAAAAGTTATTAAAGTCAACTAAAATGACCATGTTGTTTAAAAGAATTTTAGCACTGCATGTAATACTTTTCCATCTAGGCTTTTTATACTCACATAGTGAGCATTCTCATCTTTTCCGTAAAATATTCCAAGTTCTTCCCCTAATTTTACTTGTTTTTTGTAAAATATTTCTAAATTATTAAAATCAACATTTATATCTTTTGGAAGAGCATCATATGCAAGTTCAAGATATACTACATTATTTACATGATGATTTACATCTATATCTCTTCTTTTCGAAGTATACTCATAAACCTTTTCCATGTTCTCTGGCTCTTTAAGCTTTCCTGTTATTTCTTCAGTAAATACCTTTTTGCTTACAATATCATACTCTTCTATCATTTTATCAGTAATTCTTGCTATATTTCTCTTTTGGGCATCAACTAAAACCCATTCTGTAGATGCAATTGCAATTTTTTTGCCTTCTTCGTTATATACTTCAAAATCTCTCCATGAAGATACTTTTGAAAATCCTCTTGGCCATGTTTTTATAATAAGATTTGTATTCCAACGTGGTCTTTCATATACCTGTATCTTCCAATATAAAAGCATCCAAACATAATTTGTTTTATCCATAGTATTTAAACTATATCCAACTTCATCTGAGTGCACCCCTGCTGCCTCAGATAAAACATTTAGTAATCCTTTATCTGATAACTCATTCCCTTCATTTATATCATTATATC
>CALXJN010000011.1 GCA_944388635.1 uncultured Clostridia bacterium | reverse complement strand
GATACATATACCCTTTCTCTACAGTTACTATTACGTCCTTTGCCTCTTCATTTGAAATAGCGGATTTTATCCATGACTCTTTTAACATTTCCTCTGCAATACTCGTTACAGTTGTGGCATTTCCATTTAAGTTATCCTTCATTATTATTCCTTGAACTAGTTGCTCAATTTGTTCTTTATATTGAATATATGAATACTCTTCTGTTGCAACTTCTGTACTTGTAATTATCCCTTCGTCTCCTGTGATTTGTGCTACTGCAACACTCGTAAGTATTACAAGAAGAATTACAGTAACTATTAGTACAATTAATGTAATTCCTTTTTCTTCTTTTGTTTTTGTGAAACTACTCAAAAATTGAGTATGATTAATAAGCCCGTCTCTTAGGGCATGTTGGTTTGGTTTGACTTTTTTCATTTTTTGGTTTTTCCTTTCTTTCTTTGGTTTTTGACTTTTTAAGTCTATTTATATTAAGCAAATTTTTACTTTGCTATATAAACTTATTGTTGTCAATGGGGACTCATCTAGAATGACAACTTTGTATTAACTTTTTTAAATTTCTTAAATTTTATTTAAAGTTGTCAAGCTAGATGAGTCCCCATTGACAACCCTCACTTTTCTCCTTACGGTTAGAAACCAAATGGTTAAAAGCCAAAAACCAATTAACACCAAACCTTTTTGGTTTCCAACCGTAAGGAGAAAAAGTTTATTATTTACTAAAATTTTTAACAAATTTTAATTTTGTTCTTCTATAGAACAATTATAATATATTTTTTTTTTTTTTTTAAGATGTAAATTGTTCCTTTATTGAAATTTTTTTAGAAAGCATTAAGTATATACTATAGCTGCACTAATCAGTTATAATATATACGAAAGCATACTTTCTTAAGTCAAAAAACCAAAAGACAATTGAGAAAGGATGTAAATCCATTTATGAAAAAAATTAATAAATATGATGATAAATTTAATATTATAGGACCTCAAATAAAACGCATAAGAAAAGAAGAAAAAATTACTCAAGAAGATTTGTGTGCGAGAATGCAAGTATTAGGTTATCAAATAAATAGAAGTGATATTTCAAAAATTGAAAATTGTAATAAATTTATTGCCGATTTTGAAGTGCTAGGTTTTGCAAATGCTCTTAATAAGTCGGTATTAGACTTATATAATCTAAAAAAATAATGTACAATTTAATAACTATTTGATAAAATATATTAAAAATATGCTTTCCTAAATTATAGAAAAGTTAATTTTTGTATACCTATTTTTAATAGTTGGAGATTTATATGGATTTAAAATATACAGTAAAAAATCAAGAATATCAAACAATAAAAGAAGTATTAAAATCTGAATTTGATATTTCTTCAAGACTATATTTAAAGTTAAAGAAATCGAATCATATATTTCTTAATAGTTCCCCTACCTCATATGACAAAGTTATAAATAAGGGAGATGTAATTGAAATAGATTTAGGCTTTGAAGAAGATAATTCAAACATTGTAAGTACAAAAATAGATTTAGATATATTATATGAGGATAGATATATGTTAATTGTAAATAAGCCAGCAAATATTGCGGTACATCCCTCACTTTTACATTTTAAAGATAGCCTTTCCAACGGAGTAAAATATTATTTTGATAATATAAAACTAAATAGGAAAATTAGAATTGTAAATCGACTAGATAAGGATACATCGGGTGCTGTTATATTTGCTAAAAACGAATATATACAGGAAAGTTTAATAAATCAAATGAAAAATAATTCATTTAAAAAAGAATATATTGCAATTCTTACCCGGAACATTAAAAGAAAAATCTGGTACAATAAATGCTCCAATTTCTCGAAAAGAAGGAAGCATTATTGAAAGATGTATAAATGAAGCTGGACAAGTTGCAATAACCCACTATAATGTAATAAAAGAGATTAATAGCTTTAGCCTAGTTTACTTTACTTTGGAAACTGGAAGAACGCATCAAATCCGTGTGCACTCAAAATACATAGGACATCCAATACTTCGGAGATACATTATATGGAGAAGAAACTCCCCTTATCAAAAGGCAAGCACTTCATGCATATAAATTAACTTTCATACATCCTATAACTAAAGTTCTAACAGAAGTAATTGCACCTGTTCCAGAGGATATAAAATATATTATTGAAAATTAAGAGATTAATCTGTAAAGGATTTGCCATTCTTTATAAAGTTATTTTAATAATTCCAGTTGTTTGAGGAAAGATTGCAATCTTGTTATAAAACGCAACTTTACCTTAAAATTCCTACAAAAAAACTCGGAAGTAAAATTCCGAGTTTTAATAATTTATCTCTTACTAAATTGTGGAGCTTTTCTAGCTTTTTTAAGACCATATTTCTTTCTTTCTTTTGTTCTTGAATCTCTTGCTAAGAATCCTTTTGATTTTAATATTGGTCTGTATTCACTATTTGCTTCATTTAAAGCTCTAGCTATTCCATGACGGATAGCTCCTGCTTGACCTGAGAAACCTCCACCTGTTACTTTACAAATTACATCAAATTTATTTAAAGTATCTGTTGCAACTAATGGTTGTCTTACTATTACTTTTAAAGTTTCTAAACTTAAATATTCATCTATATCTTTAGAATTAATAGTTATTTTTCCTGTACCTGGTACTAATCTAACTCTTGCTATAGAGCTTTTTCTTCTTCCTGTACCATAAAACATTATTTTTTCTGAATTTGCTTTAGGCATTTAATTTTCCTCCTTTAAAATTCCCATACTTCTGGTTTTTGAGCTATGTTTTCATGTTCTGCTCCAGCATATACTCTTAACTTTTTAATGCTTTGTCTTCCTAAACTATTATGTGGAAGCATTCCTTTTATTGCTAACATCATTGCTTTTTCTGGGTTATCTCTTAACATATCTTTAGCAGATACTTCTCTCATTCCTCCGATATATCCTGAATGATGTTTATAAGTTTTTTGATTTAATTTATTTCCTGTTAAAATAGCTTTAGCACAATTGATAACAATTACATGATCTCCAACGTCCATATTTGGTGTAAATGTTGGTTTATGTTTTCCTCTTAATAATCTAGCTGCTTCTGTTGCAACTCTTCCTAGAGGTTTTCCTTCTGCATCAATTATATACCATTTTCTTACGATTTCATCTTTTTTTATACTATAAGTAGTATTATTCATGGCAATCAATTTCCTCCATTTCAAAATTCAATTATAACTTAAATATATTCAAATAATACTTGTTTACCGGGAAAACTTATATTATTTATATATTATCTCATAATACTAAAATATTTTAATACAAATTTCTTAGAATGTCAATAGTTTTAAGTAATTTTTGTAAAATTTTATGACAACAAGTAGTTTCTTAAATCTATTGTATCTGGATGAATTAATCTTTTATTTCTTATTGATTTTTGGATAGTAAAGTCTAAAGTATAAAGTATTGCTTCATCTAAATTTGTTTCTGCCTTTTTTCTAAGTTCTTCTACTTCTTCGTAATCTCTATTTTCTTCTGTCTTGTCTGCTAAATATATTATTTTAGCAAATTTATCCATTTTTTTATTTCCTGTTGTATGGTAAAGAATTGCTTTTTGAATTTCTTCGTCACAATGATATTTTTCTTTTGCAATACTTGCACCAAGTTTTGCATGCATTAGTCCTAATTGTTTTTCTTCTACTTCATCCATTTCAATATTGTGTTTTGCTACATATTCTAATATTTCATCTTTACTCATTTCTTTTGCAACATCATGTATTAGTCCCGCAAAAGCTGCTTTTTCTTCATCTTCTCCATATATCTTTGCAAGCACCTTTGCCATTTTCATTGTTCCTAATGAATGATTATATCTTTTTTCTGTTAATATTTGTTTTAAATCATTTTTTACTTCTTCTATATTCACTTTGTTCTAGCTCCTTCTAATATAGTTCTTGGTATGTCCTATAATTTTTTAAAACTTTTCTTATATAATTGTTTGTTTCCTTATATGGTATATTTTCAATATCTGATCCATCTTCTTTTATTATACCATTGCTAATCCATTTTGCAACTGTTCCAATTCCAGCATTATACGCGACAATTGCAAGATGATAATTGCCTTCATAATATTTTATTAAATCTGTAAAATACTTCGTTCCTATTTGTATATTACATTCTGGCTCCTTTAAATTTACAGTTTCAATTCCTATATCACTTGCAACTTCTTCTGCTGTTGTTTCCATAAGTTGCATTAGTCCAACTGCTCCGCTTTGTGAAACACTATTTGTATCAAAATTGCTCTCAGCTTTTATTAGAGCATATATCCATTTTTCATCAACGTTATATTCTTTTGAATATTTAGATACATACTCTGAATATTCCATTGGATATAACTTCTTTAAGATTAATGTACCTATTTCAAATATGCAGATAATTAATATACAAATAATTATTAAAGTAATTGCAATTTTTCTAATCTTCACAATAATTTCCTTTCAAAAAAATCTTTCGTATCCCCCATATTTTATTGTATAGGAAAAATCGTCAGATTTTTTCTATACAATAAGGTTAATTTTCCTTGGGCTGTGCGTATTTGCGAAGCAAAACGCACATGTGGACGTCGGAAGCTTTGCTTCCGCTAACGTCCAATTTTCTTATGTTTAAATATACTTATTTACATCCGTACCAATCACTTGCAACTGATACCTCTGCAACAAGTGGTACAGACAGAGTTGTAACTTGCTCCATAGATGTTTTAAGCATTTTCTTTACTTCTTCTTCCTCTTCTTTTGGAACTTCTAATAAAAGCTCGTCATGTATTTGCAAAACTAGTTTTGTTTTTAGCTTTCTCTCTTCTATTTGCTTTTGGACTTCTATCATTGCAAGTTTCATTATGTCTGCTGCTGTTCCTTGAATTGGCATATTAAGTGCTGCTCTACTTCCAAATTGTCTTATCATAAAGTTTTGTGATTTTAGTTCTGGCATATTTCTTCTTCTTCCAAACATTGTTGTAACATATCCTTTTTCCTTTGCTTCTTCATTATTTTTGTCCATATATTCTTTTATTCCGCTATATTTTCTCAAATATTCTTCTATATATTCTTTTGCAACTTTCCTTGGTACTTTTATTTGCTCTCCAAGACCAAAATCGCTTATTCCATAAACTATACCGAAATTTACAGCTTTTGCTCTTGACCTTTCTTCGCTAGTTACTTCTTCTAGTTTTTTATTAAATACTTTTGATGCAACTTCTCTATGTATGTCAACTCCATTTTTAAATGCTTCTATCATATGCTTATCCTGTGAGATATGAGCAAATACTCTAAGTTCTACTTGCGAATAATCTGCATCAACAAATATATTTCCATTTTCTGGTTTAAAGACTTTTCTTAATTGCTTTCCTAGCTCAAACCTAGTTGGTATATTTTGAAGATTTGGTTCTGCACTGCTTATCCTTCCGTGTTGCTGTAACCGTTTGGTGAAAAAATGAATGTATTCTATTCGTTTTTGTATTAATATATGGAAGCATTCCTTCTACATAAGTTGAGTTTAGCTTTACTAACTGCCTATAATCTAATAGTTCGTCTATTATCGGATGCTCTCCCCTTAATTTTTCTAATACTTCCACATCTGTTGAATATCCACTTTTCTTCTTTTTTTGTACTGGAAGTTTTAAATCTTCAAACAAGACTTTTCCAAGTTGTTTGGTTGAATTTATATTAAATTCTTGTCCACAAAGACTATATATTTTTTGTGTTTTCTCTTCTATTTCTAATTTTAATTTTCTACCATAATCAATTAATTCTTCTCTATCTATGTATATTCCATTATATTGCATTTTTGCAAGAACCCTTGCTGTTGGCATTTCTATTTCTTTAAATAATTTAAGTTGTTCTTGTTCTTCCATTTGTTTTATAGTAATTGGATATAGCTTATTTATAGAATAAACATATAAAACGTCTCTTTCTTTTTCTGATGTATCCTCTTTTACTTCCGAAAATAAATTAAGCTGTTCTCCTTTTTCTTCTTTTTTTATATATCTTGATAATTCTATATTTAAGTATCTTGTGCTTAATGTTTCTATATCATATTTATTTTTTATAGAATCTAATATGTATCCAGCAATTTCTGCATCATATGCAAATCCGTCAAATTCTATATTGTTTTGTTTTAAAATTATATAGTCTTGTTTTAATTTATATCCTATTTTTTGTATTTCTTTATTTTCAAAAATTTCTTTAAAATAGTTTAGAATTCTTTCTGAATTATTTATATAATAGACTATTTTTTCCTTTATTATACTTAAGCTATATATTTTTCTTTTTATTATATTTTCTTTATTTTCATCTTCTTTTGTATCTAAATAATAAATTATTTGTTTGTCCTTTTTTATAAGAGTTACTAAGTTTTCTAGTTCTTTATCATCTAAGTTTTCCTTAAGTTCGATTTCGTCAAGAGGATTTATTTCTTTTTCTTCGTTTATTAAAGAAAATCTATCTATATATTTATTAAATCTTAATCGTTTAAATATATCAAATACTTCTTCCTTATTCCATTCTTTTATCTTTAAATCTTCAATTT
>CALXJN010000010.1 GCA_944388635.1 uncultured Clostridia bacterium | reverse complement strand
CAATTCCTAGTACATATGACCCATTTGATGTAAAAAATCAAATATTAAAAGATTTATTAGTAATTGGAAAAGAATCAGTAGAAAATGAAATGTATAAAATAGGAAATAGAGAAATATCGATTGAAGCTCAAAGCAAAATGGAAAAATTTCAAAATTTAGTCCTTGAATTTGTAAATAATTATGGATTACTTGGAAATTTTAGATATTTGCCAGAAAACTATGAATTTATGGATAACGGAGATATTCCAGTAAATTTAGGAAATAATACTTCTGTAAGTGAATTAGAATTTGAAAAAAATATTTTTGGAAAGACTCAAAAATTGATTGGTCAAAAACAATGAACTTTAATGATTATCATCGAAATACAGGACTTGATGATTATTTTAAACAATCTGAGGGAGATAGACTTGATGATATAATTTTTTCAAAAAATTATTCCGAAACAATTGCAGAGATTATCAATTTTGCTACTATTATTTACAATAAAAAGCTTTTAATTTGTGCTTACATTTATGATGATGTATCAGAAGATATAAGACAAGTATATCAAGAAAGTATTACTGGAGATAGCTTAAAAAAGCCTAATATTTCATATAGTGCTGAAGATGGGCAAATAAAATTCAAATGGAATTTTATGTCTTTAAGTGAAATAATAGAAACTATCTTACTTCTAAATGAAACATCTGGAAGAACTGAAGTAAAACTATGTAAGCATTGTGGTAAACCATTTATTACTGAAAACATTAAAGCTGAATATGATACTATACAATGTAGAAATAGAGAAAATATAAACAAAAGCAGACAAAAGAAAAATAATTATATTGAGTAAATTAAAATTATTTGGAGGTTGAAAATGGAAATTAATTATCCACCATATAAAATTACTAATAAAATGTTAAACTATGTATCAGATATGATGAAAAAAATTGGAGAAACAAACTATTTCGAAAGCTTAAATAGATATCCAGAACTAAGAAGGAAATCAAGAATAAAATCAATTCATTCTTCACTTGCTATTGAAAATAATCAACTATCATTATTTCAGGTTGAAGATGTAATAAATGGAAAACCAGTAATTGGAGAACGAAAAGATATACAAGAAGTAAAAAATGCTTATGAAGCTTATGAACAAATTGATAAAGTAAATCCATATTCTGTAGATGATTTAAAGAAAATACACGGAATACTAACTTTCTTAATTGAAAAAGATGCTGGTAAATTTAGAAATCATGGTGAAGCAGTTTATGATGGAGATATACAAATATTTATGGCTCCACCTCACAAAATGGTTCCTACATTAATGGATAACTTATTTAACTGGATGAATGAAGTTAAAAACACAATAAATCCACTTATTTTATCGTCTATATTCCATTATGAATTTGTTTTCATACATCCTTTTCATGATGGAAATGGTAGAACAGCAAGAATATGGCAAACTGCAATCTTATCACATTGGGAAAAAGCATTTACCTACTTACCTATTGAAAGTATGATTAGAAAAAATCAAGAAGAATATTATAAAGCTATTCAAAATTGTAATAATGCAGGAGAATCAACAGAATTTATAGAGTTTATGTTAAAAATTATCGATGACACAATAGATGAATTGATGAATTCAAAAGAAATGAAAGATAAAGCTCAATTACTACTTTCTGATAATGAAATGAAAATAATTGAATGTATTAAAAGAAATGTTTTAATAGGTGCAAAAGAAATAATTGAAGAAACAAATATTGCTGATAGAACAGTAAGAAGAATTTTAAAAAAATTACTAGATAATAATACCATTGAAACAATTGGAAAAGGTGAAAAAGACCCTAATAAAAAATATAAAATTATTGAATAATGGCATAGTACTGACAGAGCAATGGCAGAGCTATTATAATAATATAGAAAAAGAAAAAAATGATACCATATAATGATAAAATAAAAATTAATGATTTTAGAGAAGCATATAAAAAATAATGAATCCAAACAATAGTAAAGATATTAATGAAATAATAGATGCTCTATTTTATAACGTAGAACGTAATTATGAAGAATATTGTTCAACTGTACCTTATGTTTCTGCAAATAGAGAACAATATAATTTTCATATTCTTAAACCAGTTAATGGACGATATAGTTTATTAGATTTTTTATTAAATAGAGCAATTTCTAACATAGATTGTATTAATCCTTGTGATGAAAACGCTTATGATCATACAAAAGTTTTACTAATTAATACCAAAAGATATGAAAAGGAACGTTCAAAATATTCTGAAGACTTTATAAAAAGACAATATCAAAAATCAAAACTTCATGAGACTGGACACGCTTTGCATGTGTGGGACACAAGACAAGATAATAGTATACATAGTCGTAATTCTTCTCCATGGTATTCTAATTTTATTGGCTTTAAGCAAAAATTACAAGGTTTTGAACAATTGCTTGGTTTCAAATATTCTAATATGCTACATTCTTTTGAAACACAAGATGCAATTCAAACCCAACATCCTAGTGTAAATACTAGTTATCCATTTGCTAATCACAATATAGACGAAGCTGTTACAGAATATTTTGCCACTAAATATTCTGGATTATATGAAGACACCTCAAATTTTGGTGTTTCTTATGTGAGTACTAAACCTAAAATTATAGCTATAGCTGCACCAAATCATTTAAATGGATATGCACATTCTTCACATTTTATTTACCATTTAGAAAATCTAGTGTCAAAACCAGCTATGTTTGACTCAACTTTCTTTGAAAGTGATACGGCTTTAAGAGAATTTAGTGCCAAATATGCTTCTCAAATAGAACAAGTTTGGTCAATGAATTCTACTTCAAAGGAAATGCCAAATTGTGCTGATACATTTGGAAAGTTTAATTACTTATTTCAAACTGCATGTAATCATAATTCGACAAATTCACCTGAGCATATCCAAAGACAAACCATGGCTGCTCATCAATTACTAGATTGGATATTTATCTTTGCATATAAGCAAGAGTTTGATAAAGGACATATTTCAAATGAAAGAATGATGGAAATTTCAAAATTATCATATTCATTTTCACCAATAATTTATGATTCAGACAAAAAGGAATGGAATAATAGTCCTATCAAAAACTGGTACAAAGATACATATGAAATTATAAAAAATTCAAAAGGAAATGAGGAACAATCTACTACAGGAAGATAACTTTTTAGCAGAAGAAACACTAGAATATGAAGAAATGGAGTGGTAATTTTATTCCACTCCATTTAAAATACTTGATTTATCTTTCATCTGTGCTAATTGGGGCTGGATTATTTCTTTTAAACAATTCAAAATTTCGTTCTTCCCATACTTTTTTTACATCTTCTTCATTAACATCAATTCCGTAACTATCTAATACAGATTTAGTTATAACATATTCAGAAGCATGTTGTCTCCAAACTCCATTCAAAAAAGGCCATTGTTCTGATGACATTGGTTCCATTCTTTTTATACCTTTAGCCTTATCTTTATGCCATTGTATAATTGCCATCTCTCTTTGCGTATTATATACTTCTTCCATCATACTTAATGCAATTTCATTTCTATCTACAAGTCCTTTTTCTTGCAAAGTAGGAAGTAAATGCGATA
>CALXJN010000009.1 GCA_944388635.1 uncultured Clostridia bacterium | reverse complement strand
TACTATATAAAAATTTATGTAGCGACGCGTAGCATGGAAGCGAGCTAAGAAACTGTTAGGAGCTTTGCTCATTACAGTTTCTAGCGAGACGACCAACAAGGAGCAAATAAATTTTTATATAGTACTTCCTTTACTTGCTTACCTCATTTCACGTTATCTTAATTTTAACTTAAACCAACTTAACTGTCAAGTACAAAATATAACAAAAATAGAAAAATCAAGCAAGTAATATATAAAATTTATGAATATTTTTCCTACATATTGCATAAAATATTACTAAAATTTTGAATTTTAAGAAACTTTTGTTAAGTCTTTTTTAGGAGGTCTATTTATGATTTACGAAAAATATATTAAGGAAAATAACTTTTTTACTAAAAAGGAGAACATTCCTAACTCTGAGCTTGTTAAAAGCATTATTAAAACACGTGAAGATTTAGAAAATGCAAACAAAAACTTTGAATTTGCAGAAGGCGAACTCATTGATTATTATCTTTACCAAATAAAAGCAACTCAATCTAAATATAATTATCTTCTAAAAAAAGCTAAACAAGCTGGCATTTTCGTAAGCATGGTAGATGATATAAAAATAAAATCATTAGATGAAGCAATGTAATATAATCATATTTCTTAAATCTAATCATATAAATTAAAGCGAGGTGATTAGATTTTGGAACTTATTAATATTTTAACTTATATTTCTGGACTTTGCATAATTTTTGTCTTATGCAGAATTTTTATTGTACCTTTAAAAGCCATGCTAAAACTCTTGCTTAATTCGCTAGTTGGTGCTATCATTTTACTTATTATTAATTTTATTGGTAGCTTCTTTAATTTTCATATTGGTCTTAACTTCTTTACTATAATATTTGTAAGCATTCTGGGAATTCCTGGTGCTATTCTTCTTGCTATTATACGATTTTTTATCTAATTTTTTAGTTTTTTCCTTAGGACTTGCTATTTTTCCTCCTCTATGATAATATTATATAATAATTTTAACTTTACACAAATGGAGGTATTATATGTGTGGAATTGTAGGATATATTGGTACTCATAAAGCACGTCCAATATTAATTAATGGACTAAAGAAATTAGAATATAGAGGTTATGATTCTGCTGGAATTGCAACCATTGAAAATAATAATATTGTATGTATAAAAAATAAAGGTAGAGTAAAAGAACTTGAAAATATAGATAAAGTCAACTCTTTAGGAGGTACAATAGGTATTGCTCATACAAGATGGGCAACTCATGGAAAACCTTCTAGTACAAACGCTCATCCACATCTTGATAACTCTAAAACTTTTGCAGTTGTACATAATGGAATTATTGAGAACTATAGCGAACTTAGAAAATTTCTAACCGATGCTGGTTATAGCTTTTTATCTCAAACAGATACAGAAGTAATTCCTAATTTAATACATTACTATTATTTAAAAGAAGATGAAAAAAATACAGATAAACTTGCTTGTGCTGTTAGAAAAGCAACTTTAGATTTAAAAGGTAGTTATGCAATTTCTGTTTTATGCAGTTTAGAACCTGATAAAATCATTGTTGCTAGAAAAGATAGCCCTTTAGTTATAGGTGTTAATGACACAGAAAAATATATTGCTTCTGATATACCTGCAATACTTGAATATACAAATAATATTTATATATTAAATGATGGCGATTTAGCTAAACTTACAACTGATAGTATTACTTTTTATGATAATGATTTTAAAATTATAACTAAAGTACCTGAGGTTATAACTTGGGATGCAAAAGCTGCAGATAAAAACGGCTATGAAGATTTTATGCTAAAAGAAGTTTATGAACAACCTACAGCAATTAGAGAAACTATTGGCATAAGATTATCACATGGCAAGAAATGTGATTTTAGTGATATAAATATTTCTAAAGAATATTTATCAAATATTTCAAGCATATATATTATTGCATGTGGTACTGCTATGCATGCAGGTCTTGCTGTTAAACCAATTTTTGAGCGATTAGTTTCTGTGCCTGTTATAGTAGATATTGCCTCTGAATTTAGGTATAGAGAGCCACTTATTAATGAAAAAACATTAATTATATGTATTAGTCAATCAGGTGAAACGGCTGATACAATCGCTGCATTAAAAAATGCAAAAGCTATGGGATGTAAAACTATTGCAATTTCTAATGTTATTGGAAGTTCTATAACAAGGGAAGCTGACTTTACTATATACACTCATGCTGGTCCTGAAATTGCTGTTGCTTCTACTAAAGCATATACTTCACAAATAACTATACTTTCTCTTTTAGCTATTTACTTTGCTGAAGTTCTTGGTTTAGAAGAAAATGAAATGCTTCAAAATCTAAAAAATGAAATTTTAGAACTTCCTTCAAAAGTAAGTATCGCCTTAGAAAATACAGATATAATAAAAGCTTTTGCAAAGAGAATTTATAAAGAAAAAGATTTATTCTTTATAGGAAGAGGAACTGATTATGCAGCTGCACTTGAAGCTTCTTTGAAACTAAAAGAAATTTCATATATACATTCTGATGCATATCAATCTGGAGAATTAAAACATGGTCCTATTGCGTTAATTGAAGATGATGTAACGGTTGTTGGAATTATAACTGATAGAAGATTAGTTGAAAAATCAGTTAGTAACTTACAAGAAGTAATAACAAGAGGTGCAAAAACTTTAGTTGTTACAAATCAAAATATAGATGAAAAACTATTCACTAATATTGTAAGAATACCACAAGTTCATCCTTTACTTTCGCCTGTTGTTTCAATTATACCGCTTCAACTTTTGTCTTATTATGTTGCGAAAGAAAAAGGGCTTGATGTGGATAAACCAAGGAATCTTGCAAAATCTGTAACTGTTGAATAAAATTAATCTACTATAAGAATAAGAGATATTTAATTTAAAATTAAATATCTCTTATTCTTCTTTGTTGTTATTTATGTCTTGTTATTTAGCTTCATTACAATTCTTAAATTAAATTTGAAATATTGATAAAATCTTTTAGTGTTAGTGCTTCTCCTCTAACCTTTTCATCTAATTCAAGTTTATTTAATATTTCTTTTGTTTTTTCTTTGTCTATTCCTGCATTTTGAAATGCATTTATTAATGTTTTTCTTCTTTGCATGAATGCATATTTAATAATCTTAAATAGCTTTTCTTCATCTTTTACCTTTTCTACTTTTTCTTTTTTTATTCTTAAATTTATTACTTCTGAATCTACATTTGGTGCTGGTATAAAACTGTTTCTTGGAACTAAAAAAAGTTTTTCTGCTTTTGAATAATATTCTACTCCGTAAGTTATTGCTCCCGCTTCCCTAGTTCCAGTTTTTGCGCATAACCTTTCTGCTACTTCTTTTTGCACCATTACTGTTATACTTTCAAAATTTGCTTTTTCTTCTAATAGTTTCATTATAATTGGTGTTGTTATATAATAAGGTAAATTTGCGACTATTTTCGTATGTTTCATTTTGCTTTCTTCTATTATTTTATTTAAGTCAATTTTTAAAATATCGTCATTGATTATTTCAATATTATCAAATAATCTAAATCTATCCTCTAGTATTTGTATCATCTTTTTGTCTAGTTCCACACAAATTACTTTTCCTGCATATTTTAGGAGTTCGTTTGTGAGTGTTCCAAGTCCTGGGCCTATTTCTATTGCTAAATCCTCTTTTTCAATTTTTGCACTTTTAACAATATTTTCTACTATATCATCATCTATTAAAAAATTTTGCCCAAGTGATTTATTAGCAGTTATATTATATTTTTTCATTATAAATTTTGTTTCTTCTAAAATATTCAAATTTTTCCTCCACATATTAAACTAATTATTAATATTTTATATTATTTTGCTACTTTTTTCAATATTTTGCTTTATCTTTTTGCTATTTTGTTATATAATGTATAGAAAATATTTGCCAAAGGAACGGAGGTTATTTTTATGGCTTATAATTTTAGAGAAATTGAGAAAAAATGGCAAAAGAAATGGTATGATGAAGGAACATTTAATGCAAAAGATGATTATTCATTAAAAAAGTGGTATGGTCTTATAGAGTTTCCTTACCCTTCTGGACAAGGTTTACATGTTGGTCACCCTAGAAGTTATACTGCTCTTGATATAATTGCAAGAAAGAAAAGACTTGAAGGATATAATGTATTGTACCCTATTGGTTTTGATGCTTTCGGACTTCCCGCTGAGAATTATGCAATAAAAAACAATATTCATCCAAGTATTGTTACAGAAAAAAATGTAAATCATTTTAGAGAACAATTAAAATCAATTGGTTTTTCTTTTGACTGGTCAAGAGAGATTAATACAACTGATCCAAGTTATTATAAATGGACACAATGGATTTTTATTCAATTATTTAAGCATGGTCTTGCATATAAAACAACTATGCCTATAAACTACTGTACAAGTTGTAGAGTTGGTCTTGCAAACGAGGAAGTTGTAAATGGCGTTTGCGAGAGATGTGGCGGAGAAGTTATTCAAAAAGAAAAAAGCCAATGGATGCTTAAAATTACTGAATATGCTCAAAGACTACTTGATGATTTAAATGATGTAGATTTCTTAGAAAAAATTAAAATTCAACAACGTAACTGGATTGGAAGAAGCGAAGGCGCTGAAGCTGAATTTAAAATAGAAGGAACTGATAAATCTATTCGTGTATATACAACTAGACCTGATACTATGTTTGGTGCAACATACATGGTAGTTTCTCCTGAGCATAAAATATTAGAAGAATTAAAAGATAAGATTACAAATTTTGATGAGGTTCAAGAATATCAAACACTTGCTGCTAAAAAATCTGATTTTGAAAGAACTGAGATTTCAAAAGAAAAGACTGGTGTTGAAATAAAAGGAATTAAAGCTATAAACCCTCTTACTGGAAATGCTATTCCTATCTGGGTTTCTGATTATGTTTTAATTACTTATGGTACTGGTGCAATTATGTCTGTTCCAGCACATGATACAAGAGATTTTGAATTTGCAACAAAATTTGGTCTTCCTATTAAACAAGTTATAACTAATAAGGAAAATACTGTTTCTGTTGATAAAGAGCCATATACAGATACAACTGACGGCATTCTTATTAATTCTGGTTTTATTAATGGAATGGAAGTTAAAGATGCCATAAAAGCTGTTATAAAATATTTGGAAGATAATCATATTGGAAAAGCAAAAGTAAATTATAAATTAAGAGACTGGGTATTTTCAAGACAAAGATATTGGGGTGAGCCTATTCCTATGGTATATTGTGAAAAATGTGGCTGGGTTCCTCTTGATGAAAAAGATTTGCCTTTAAAACTTCCAGAAGTTGAGGAATTTTTACCGGGTGAAGATGGTGAATCTCCTCTTGCAAAACTTACTGACTGGATAAATACAACTTGTCCTCATTGCGGTGGTCCTGCAAAAAGAGAAACTGATACTATGCCTCAATGGGCTGGTTCTTCATGGTATTTCTTAAGATATATGGATCCACATAATGATAATGCTTTAGCTTCTAAAGAAGCTATTGAATATTGGGCACCAGTTGATTGGTATAATGGAGGTATGGAACATACAACACTTCATCTTCTTTATTCAAGATTTTGGTATAAGTTTCTATATGATATTGGTATTGTTCCTACGAAAGAGCCATATTCAAAACGTACTTCTCATGGTATGATACTTGGAAGCAACGGAGAGAAAATGTCTAAGTCAAAAGGAAATGTTGTTAACCCAGATGAAATAATTGCAGAATATGGTGCAGATGCTTTTAGAACTTATGAGATGTTCATAGGTCCTTTTGACCAGTCTACCCCATGGTCTATGGAAGCTTTACGTGGATGTAGTAAATTCTTAGATAGAGTATGGAATTTGACAGATTTCTTAGTTCCTGGAGATGTATATTCTAAGGACTTTGAGAAGATGATGCATAAGGCAATAAGAAAAGTTTCAGAAGATTATGAAACTTTGAAATTTAATACTGCTGTAAGTACTTTCATGACAATGGTAAATGAATTTTATAGATTAAAAAGAATAAATAAAGCAGAATTTGATACTTTCCTTATTTTATTAAACCCTATCGCTCCTCATATAACAGAAGAGCTATATTCTAAAATAGGAAATGAAAAAACAATTGCTGAAAGTTCTTGGCCAACTTTTGAGGAATCAAAAACAATTGATGATGAAATTGAAATTCCAATTCAAGTTAATGGAAAATTAAAAGCAACTGTTACTATTTTAGTTGATAGTGACGAAGATATTGTAAAAAAACTTGTGCATGATAAGGTTTCTCATATGCTTGAAGGAAAACAAATTGTAAAAGAAATTTATGTAAAGAATAAGATTTATAATATAGTCGTAAAATAAGAAAGGTGTGCGTTAGCGAAAGCAAAGCTTTCGACGCACACATGTGCATTTTGCTTCGCAAATATGCACAGCACAAGGAAACCTAACCTTGTTGTATAGAAAAAATGTGAGCTAAAAGCTCACATTTTCATTTTACATTTTATTTTTCATTTCTGCATATTCCGGATTGTATCCAAATAATTTTTTTATTTTTCTAATTAGTACTGATATAAAGCTTTGTTTTACTACGACTAAATCTGTAATTTCTGTGTTTTTTATATCATATCTTTTTTCTAGTTGCATCATTTTGTCTATATAGTAGTCATTGTAGAAATTGTCTCCTTCTACATGTCCTAGTAAATTTTTAAAGTAATATAGTTTATTTCTATAATTTTCTATTAATTTAGGTGTATATGCTAAATTTATTGCGTTGTCAAAATAGCTTGTTAATATTAATTTTTGTGTATCTAAGAATAAGTTTCTTATTTTTTGTTTTTTATTTTCTATTTCTTTTGTACATTTTTTTACATAGTATTCGTCTGTGTCAAATTCTTGTATATTGAAATGCAATTCTTCTAGTTCTTCTTGGGTTTCTACTAATAAGTCTATATTTTTTTGTATAGTATAAAAATCTTTTTTAGATGTTAATGATATATATTGTTCTTTAAATTTGTTATTTGCATTTAGTGTACTATCAAATAATGTTTTTTCTCCTATTACATAAGCCATTTCTCTAACTAATGCACATTCTAATGGATAATATGTTGGTGTGTTTGTTTCTATTTCTATATCAAAATATTTTTCATTTTCATAGCTATTTCCTGTACATTTTGCTGCCATAAGTTGAACTGCTGCTTCATTTATTCCTGTTCCTGGTAAATTTCCGTCTGTATAATCACATAGCCCAAGTTTTACTATTTCTCCATTTTTTTCGCATTTTTCTTGTAAATAGTGTATACATTCGTGTATTGCTACACTTGCTAAGTTTTCTTCTTCTATATTACATGAAAAATATATTGTTTTGTTTTTATAAAAATATTTTGCTGAAACTCCTTGAGGAAGTTTTGCGAAACACATATTAAGTCTAGATATTTTCATAAAAAGATTTTTTGTATCTAAATTAAGTTCAGGGAAGTTTTTGTTAAGTGTATTTGCTATATTTTTTGCAATTGTATTTGTTGTAAGTGTATCCATTGGCATAATAACTTCGATGCCTTCCTTTTTTAACGCTCTTTTTATTCCCATGAGTTTCTTCTTCCTTCCTAAAAGCGAAAATCTAGTATTATTTTGACCTAAATTTTCCTTTTATATCATTCGTATTAATAGTTTAAATTATACCATGTAAACATTACATTTAAATTACATCTATTTTACATTTTTATTACATTTTATGTCTAACAAATTTTGACTTTTTTCTTTATTTTTCATGAGTTTTAATATATAATATAGTTATTAATTTTATGAAAAGGAGATAAAAAAAGTGAATCCAGAATCTTTAAATAAACTTTATAATTTATTAGATAGTTTTCCTGTTACTACTGCCAATAAATATTTAATTGCAAATATTAGAGAACTATTAGATAATAAGCAATATGACGAGGCTTTACAGGCAATCCAAGATTTAAGGTCTGAACGTAAAAACGTTCTTTCAACTGAAAAAAAGTCTTCTGAGGATAAGTCTAATCCTACTGAAACTGATGATAATAACGATGATGATGAAAAAATACGTGTATATCCTGATGAACTTATGGATGAAGATCTCGAAGAAGTCTATATTGGTTTATTATTAAATGATCCAAAGTCTATAAGCAAATATTACTTTCCATATGAAGATTGCTATTTTGCAAATGAAACTATTCTTAATTTATACAAAATAGTTCTATTTACAGACGGAGAGGCTTATGCTTCTGAAGATGCTAAGAAATCTTTTAATTTTGCCAAAAATATTGACAATTTATCTAACTTAAAAGAAGATTATAAATTAAAAATTAAGGGTATGGTTTATAATTTTGAGAAAGTTTATGTAGAACTTATGAAATTATTTATACTAAGGAAAAATTATTTAAGAATACCTATCAAAAATATTCAAGATAGAATAGTAGATATTAGAAATTACAAACTTTATGATAAAATGTCGATTGAAGAAGTTGAAAGTGCTGTAACCCAAGCTGAAGTTACTTCAAAGTTTAAGCAATCTGTGTTAAATACAGGTCTTGTTACATTTTTGACAGAGGGTTCTAATAATTTAGCTAATGGTTTATCTCTTCCTTTCCCTATTCTTTCAAGTGTATTTAAAGGAATTAGAAAGGGTGAAACTACTTCTTTTGCAATGCCTTCTAACTCTGGTAAAAGTAGATTTACTATAAATCTAGCTGCATATATTGCTTTTTTCCACAAGAAAAAAGTTTTAGTTATTTCAAATGAAATGTCTGAGGAAAAAATGAAGCTTTGTTTGATGACAACTGTTATCAATAATCCTGATATTCAAAAAATACATGGCAAAAAGCTTCATATATCTGAGGGTGAATTGCTTGAGCTTAAATTTAGACCTGATAAAGGTTCAGATGTAGAAGTTGATGAAGAAGGATACATTAAAACTGATAAAAATGAAACTCATAATAACTTTATCAAAAAGTTAAAAAAATATTCTTCTGATTTTGTTAAAGTA
The DNA here is from genome assembly GCA_944388635.1 of uncultured Clostridia bacterium. Classification (GTDB taxonomy): domain Bacteria; phylum Bacillota; class Clostridia; order TANB77; family CAG-508; genus JAAWPK01. Next base: position 15,852 of record CALXJN010000009.1, on the reverse strand, counting down.
TTAGATGTTGCAGAATGGTTAAATGAGCAAATTAATACATCTATTTATTTTATAAATATTACTGACCATACAAATGACGAATTAAATAAAGTTATTAAAAATTATTATTATAAAGAGCAAATTCAATATGTATTTTATGATACATTAAAAGCTGATACAGAGCACATTGGAAATAGCGATGAAGTTAAAAAGACTGCAACTATCCTATCTAACTTAGCTCAAAACTTTAATATTTTTATTGGTTCTACTATGCAGCTTATTGAAAATTCTACAGAGCCACTAAATCTTGATGTAAATGCCTTATCAGCAAGTAAGACTGTCAAAGAGGTTTTAGATACATTATGCTTGATTAAACAAATACATCCAGATCATTTTGAAGATTATGAATATTCTTTAAATGAGGTTGATACTAAATTTTTTGATTTAGAAAGATTTAAGGATCCAAATGTTAGATATTATGCATGCGTTGTTGATAAGAACAGAGCCGGTAGTAAGCCTAAAGTGTTATTTAGATTAAATCTTGCTTACAACCGTTGGGAAGAGCTTGGGTATTTAAGATTAAAAGACCAAAAAATAGAACTTGATTAAATTTTATGTTAATATTTGACATTTTACGTATGTTGGTATTATAATAGTATTCGCAAATGGAGGTTTTATGTATAATTTAGTTGTTTTTGCATCAGGAAATGGTACTACACTTCAAGCCATAATCGATGCTATTAATGAAAAAAGATTACTTGCAAATATTGCTTTAGTTGTATCAAATAATCCAAATGCATATGCATTAGAAAGAGCAAGAAAAGCAAATATCCAAACTTATATAATTAAAGAAAAAGATGATGATAAAGTAGATGATGAATTAGTAAATGTTTTATCTACTATAAATGTGGATTTAATAGTTTTAGCTGGTTATTTAAAACTTATCGGTTCAAAACTTATTAAAAAATATACAATTATAAACACTCATCCTTCCCTTCTTCCAAAATATGGTGGAAAAGGTATGTATGGTATGAATGTACATAGAGCTGTTATAGCTGCAAAAGAAAATTTCAGTGGAGTAACGCTTCATTATGTTAATAACGAATATGATAAGGGTAACATCATAATGCAATCTGTTGTTAAAGTGTTACCAACAGATTCTCCTGAAAGTTTAGCTTCAAAAGTACAAGCTGCTGAAAAAATACAACTTATAGAGGCTTTAAAATCTTTTGCTTCTAAAAAACGGTTTAACATGTTCTAAATAATAAAATTATGGAGGTTTTAAAAATGGGAAAAAATGTTGATGTTGCTATCATTATGGGAAGTGATTCAGACCTTCCTATTATGAAAGATGCTGCAAAATTTTTAGATGATATGGGAATTTCTTATGAAATAACTATTCTTTCTGTTCATAGATGTCCTGAGGCTGCAGCAGAATATGCAAAAAGTTTAAAAGAAAGAAAGGTAAAAGTTATAATCGCTGGTGCTGGTGGTGCTGCTCATCTTCCTGGAGTTTTTGCTGCTCAAGTTCCTTGCCCAGTTATTGGTGTTCCAATAATGTCTAAAACATTAAATGGTGTAGATTCTCTATATTCAATAGTTCAGATGCCATCTGGTATTCCTGTTGCAACTGTTGCAATTAATGGTGCAAAAAATGCTGGAATCCTCGCTGCAACAATTCTTTCTACATCAAATGATGATTTATATAAAAAGATTTGTGATTATAAAGCTTCTATGAACGAATCTGTTTTAAAGAAAAATGAAAAATTACATGACATTGGTTATGAAGCCTATTTGAAAGATATGAAATAAATTTAGGAGGAATTAGTTTATGAAAAAAATTAGTAGTGGTAAAGTTCGTGAAATTTACGAAGTAGATGATGATAAACTTATGATGGTTGTTTCTGACAGAATTTCAGCATTTGATGTTATCCTTCCTACTCCTGTTAAGGATAAAGGAAAGGTTTTAAATAGAATATCTGAATTTTGGTTTGATTATGTAAAAGATATTATTCCAAACCATATTATTACAACAAAGTTTGAGGAATTTCCAGAAGAATTCCAAAAAGAAGAATTTAGAGATAGAAGTATGCTTGTTAAAAAGCTAAAAATGCTTCCTATCGAATGTATTGTTAGAGGATATATTACAGGTTCTGGTTGGAAAAGTTATCAAGAATCTGGCGTAGTTTGTGGAATAAAATTACCAGAGGGACTAAAAGAATCAGAAAAACTTCCTGAGCCAATTTTCACTCCTTCTACAAAAGCTGCAGAAGGTCATGACATAAATATTAGTTTTGAAGAAACTTGCAATATAATTGGTAAAGATTTAGCTGAAAAGGTAAAAGAAAAAACTATTGAAATTTATAAAAAATGTGCTGATTATGCAAGAGAAAAGGGCATAATTATCGCTGATACTAAATTTGAATTTGGTTTAGATGAAAATGGAGAATTAGTCCTTGGAGATGAAGTCTTGACTCCAGATTCTAGTAGATTTTGGCCAGCTGATGAATATGAAGTTGGAAGAAGTCAAAAAAGCTTTGATAAGCAATATATGCGTGATTGGCTTAAAGCAAATCATTGGGATGCAGAAAATCCTACTCCTATTCCAGATGAAGTAATTGAAACAACAAGAGCAAAATATATTGAAGCTTTTGAAAGAATTACAGGGAAAACATTTTAAAAATCGTATAAAAAAAGCAGGCTTGAGCCTGCCTTTTTTTATACATTTACCTCAATATCTATGTCTTTTATTAAATCTTTATATTTTGTAATTACTGGATTTACTTCTTCTTTTATAAAGTCTTCAACTTGATGCACTGCTCTTCCACATAAGTTATCTGGATTTAATGCTTTTAGTATTTCTTCTTTTGTAAGTCCAAATGATTTATCATTTGCTATTCTATCTACTAAATCATTTGGTCTTCCATATTCTTTTACTTCTCTTGCAGCTTCCATTGAATATACTCTTATCTTTTCGTGCAATTCTTGTCTGTCTCCTCCCTTTAGAACTGCATTCATGAGTATTTCTTCTGTTCCCATGAAAGGTAATTCTTGCATTAGATTTGTTCTTATTACATTTTTGTATACTACTATTTCTGATGAAATATTTGCATATAATACAAGTACACCGTCTATTGCTAAAAACGCCTCAGGTACGCAAATTCTTTTATTTGCAGAGTCATCTAGTGTTCTTTCTAACCATTGTGTTGCAGCTGTTATTGCTGGATCTTGTGATAATACCATAACATGTCTTGATAGTGAATTTATTCTTTCACTTCTCATTGGATTTCTTTTATATGCCATAGCTGATGAACCTATTTGCCCTTTTTCAAATGGCTCTTCTAGCTCTTTTTCATGTTGTAATAATCTCATGTCATTTGCAAATTTTGATGCACTTTGTGCGATAGAGCTAAGTACATTTAATACTCTTGTATCTAGTTTTCTTGTATAAGTTTGCCCTGATACTGCAAATACTTTATTAAATCCCATTTTTTCTGCTATTTTTCCATCAATTTGTTTTACTTTTTCTTCATCCTTAAATAGCTTCATAAAACTTTCTTGTGTACCTGTTGTGCCTTTGCAGCCTAAAAGTTTCATATGGCTTTGTACAAATTCCAATTCTTCTAAATCTTCTAATAAGTCTTGTATCCATAAAGTTGCTCTTTTACCTACTGTTGTAAGTTGTGCTGGTTGAAAGTGTGTATATCCAAGACATGTAACATCTTTATTTTCAAGTGCGAATTTTCTTAAATTACTAATTACAAGTACTAATTTTTCTTTTATTATTTCTAATGCTTTGTTCATTAATATTACATCTGTATTATCTGTTACAAAACAAGATGTTGCTCCTAAATGTATTATTCCTTTTGCATTTGGACATTTAGTTCCAAATTCATAAACATGTGCCATTACATCATGTCTACATTCTTTTTCTCTTTTTGCAACAACATCATAATCTATATCATTTATATGTGCTTTCATCTCTTCTATTTGTTCATCTGTGATGTTTATTCCAAGTTCTTTTTCTGTTTCTGCAAGTGCTACCCAAAGTTTTCTCCATGTGCTATATTTTGCATCTGCTGACCAAATTTCGTCCATTTCTTTGCTTGCATATCTTCCACTTAATGGTGTAACATATATTTTTTCCATATAAAACTTCCTTTCACGAAATATATTTACTCTTAACATAAATATTGTACCACAAAGAATAAAGTTTTGCAATATTTACTTAATGTATCTACTGTACTTCGCATACTATGTATCCTCCCTTTTCTTGGCTTATTCCGGCATTTGGTATTTGCTCTGTAATAGTTGCATTTGCTTCATTTATACCTTCTTTTTTATTATTTATTTTTAGTTCTAGTTCAACTTTTTTTAATATTTCTTTTGCTTCTTTTACGGTTTTACCAACTACATTTGGTACTGTGACTTTTTCCTTCTCTTTTGCTTTTTCAGTTTCTAAATATGGAAGTACCTCACTTAAAATGTTTCCTGCAACTGGTGCTGCAATTGCACCTCCTTGGTGTCCACCTTCTCCTGTTGGATTATATAAAACAACAAGTATCACAATTTCTGGATCTTCTGTTGGGGAAAGCCCCATAAATGATGTTACATATTTATTAGTATTTACTCCATCCTCTGATGTACCTGTTTTTCCTCCTATTGAATATCCTTCGACTTTTGCATTTTTTCCTGTTCCTTCTGATACTACTGATTTCATCATATCTCTTACTTTACTTGCTGTATCTTCTGATATTACTTTGTTTTTAACAACTGGCTCTATTTCAGTTTTTTCCCCTGTTTCTGCGTCTATTGTTGCTGTAACTATTCTTGGTGTCACAAGATTTCCTCCATTTGCAATGGCAGATACGGCTGTAATTAACTGTATTGGTGTTATTTCAAATCTTTGCCCAAAAGATAGTGTTGCAAGCTCAACTGGACCTACCTTATCTTCTTTTAAAAATATACTTCCCGCTTCTCCTGATAAATCTATCCCTGTTTTATTTAAAAGTCCGAATTTATTTAAATATTCATAGTATTTTTTTACTCCAACTTGCTGTCCAAGTCCGATAAACACTGGGTTACAAGAATTCATGAGTGCATCTCTTAATGATTCTGCTCCATGTGGTCTATAGTACCTCCAACATCTTATATATGTTCCTGCTATGTCTATTCCACCAGTACAAGTGAATTGTCCTTTTTTATCAATATCTGTTACTATTTTTTCTTCTAATGCAATAGATGTTGTAATAAGCTTAAATGTTGAGCCTGGCTCATATGTATCAGTTATTGCTTTATTTCTCCACATTTGCTGTAAATAAACATTTTTATCAGTTTGGCTTAATGTATCCCAAGAATTTTTTATTTCTTCTGAATTTATAGTAAATGGATCATTTAAATCGTATTCTGGATGAGTAACCATTGCAAGAATGTCTCCTGTATCTGGTTGCATTATGATAACTGCTCCACCGTCTGTACATTCATTATCTATACATGCTTCTTCTAAATATTTAGTTGCTATTGACTGAATATTTGAATCAATACTTAAAATTATGCTGTCTCCGTCAATTGCTGGTATATATTCTTCTTCTCCTGTTCCTATTACACCTCCTGATGCATCTGATGTACGTACAATTTTTCCTTGCTCGCCACTTAGTATTTCGTTATATTTTGCTTCTATTCCGTCTAACCCTTGATTATCACTTCCTGTAAAACCTATTACATGAGACGCTAAACTTCCATTTGGATAATATCTTTTTGTATCTTCATCTATATTTATTCCTGATATAATTCCTGTACTATTCATCCATTCTCTTAACTCATCTGTTTTTTCTTTATCTACCTTTTTTATTATATTTTCAATTGAAGTCTTTTTATTTACTCTTTTAAGTATAGTTTCATAATCTAGTTCAAATATATTAGATAGAGCTTCTGCAACTTTTTCTTTGTTTTCTTTTGCAATATTAGTTGGGTTTATTGTTACAGTTTCTACACTTGCACTCATTGCTAATACTTCACCATTTCTATCATAAATTGTTCCTCTATTCGGATTTATTTTTCTATCTAATGTTTGTTGTACATAAGCAAGTGTTTGTAATTCTTCTCCTTGTATAAATTGTATATATCCAATCCTTATAATGAGCAAAGAAAATAGCCCTACACATATAAGTAGAGCATTTCTCATTCTTTTCTTTCCACTAATATTTGCCAAATTTCTCACCTAACCTTTATAGATTTTATTTAATTATATTAATCTATAAATAAGTTTATGAGTTTTAGCATAAGACATTTTATAATAATATTTATTCTAGTTTAAGTGTGATAGTACTTCCTTGTTCTACTGCTGTTCCTTCTGCCACATTTTGGCTTACTACTTTACCGCTTCCAGAATACATAATATTCAAATTTTTCTCTGATAAAGCATTTTTTGCATCTGATAAACTCATTCCGATTAAATTTGGAACATTTACAGATGTCCTTACATCATTTTCTTCTGTATATAGTACAACAGTTGCTCCTTCTATGACAGATGTTCCTTTTGCTGGGACTTGCTCAGTGACAAGTATTGAATTACTTTTATCTGTTTCTTCACTTATTACTTTATATCCTAAATTCTCTAATGTTTTTTTAGCTTCTGTTAATGTTTTATTTGTTACATCTGGTACAGTTTCTGTTTTTACAGATGTTGCTGTTGCAGATGTTGTATCAGAATTTTCTGATGCTATTCCTAAATATGGTAATATCTCTGATAACATATTTGATACGATTGGTGCAGCAATTCTACTTCCATATGGATTTTCTGTTGCTGGATTATATATTGCAACTAATACTACAACTTCTGGACTTTCTATTGGTGCAACAGATACAAATGATACAGTATATCCTTCTTCTGGATTACTTGGAGAAGGCTCTGATGTACCTGTTTTTCCTCCTATTGAATATCCGGCTACTGCTCCAAACCTTCCTCCACCGTCTGTTACAACATATTTCATCATGTCTCTAAGTTCTTTTGCTGTATCTTCTGATATAACTTTTCTTACTTCATTTGTACTTACTTCTGTTTTTGTATCTGTATCAGTATTAACTATTTGTTTTACAATTCTTGGTTGCATTAATTTTCCGTCATTTGCAATTGCTGACACTGCTGTAATTAGTTGTAATGGAGTTATTTCAAATCTTTGTCCAAATGAAATTGTTGCAAGTTCAACTGGTCCTACATCTTCTAATTTGTGGAATGCACTACCACTTTCTCCTGTAATCTCTATTCCTGTTTTTTCAAACAATCCAAATGCGCCAAAATATTTATATAAAGTTTCTGCACCTATTCTTTGTCCTAATTGTATGAAAGCACTGTTACATGAATTTCCAATAGCTTCTTTTAGTGTTTGATGACCATGCACTGCTGAATTTGCACATCTAATTTTTCTATCTGCAACTTCTGTATATCCTTTACATTCAAAATCATTTGCAACTTCTGGTTTAGTTATATCTTCTTCAAGAGCTGCAGCAGCAACTATTAGTTTAAATGTTGAACCCGGCTCATATGTCTTTGAAAAATTTCTATCTGCCCACATATCATACATTGCATCTCTTTTTTCTTCTGTGCTAAGTGCTTCGTACTCCTCTTCACTCATTGTAGTCACTGTATATGGATTATTCAAATCGTAAGTTGGATATGTTGCCATCGCTAAAATATCTCCTGTATCTGGATCCATAACAATTGCACTTCCTGCCAAAGCTTCATTATCTTTAACGCCTTGTTCTAAGTATTTTTCTACTGTTCTTTGTATTTCTACATCTATTGTAAGATAAAGGTCTCGACCGTTTTCTACTTCAACATATTGTTGTGCATCTCCTGAAATTTCACTACCACTTACGTCTTTTGTTGTAACTATTTTTCCAGATGTACCTTTTAGGGTTGAATCCCATTTGCTTTCAATCCCATATAATCCTTGTGAATCTGTTCCTGTAAATCCTATTACATGTGCTGCTAAACTTCCATATGGATAATATCTTTTATTATCTGCATCTATATTTATACCAGTTGTAATCTCATTTTCCTTCATCCATGTTTCTAATTTATCTACATATTCTTTCTCTACTTTTTTTATAATTGTTTCAACAGAATTTGTACTTTGTACTTGTGCAAGTACTATATTATAGTCAAGTGAGAATATGTCTGATAGTCCTTTTGCAACTTTTTCTTGAAGTGCTAAAGTTTCTCCCGGTTTGTTTTTTATTATAAACTTAGACGGATTTATTGTTATAGTATCTACTTCTGCACTTATTGCTAAAGCTTTTCCGTTTGCATCATAAATTGTGCCCCTTTTAGGACTTATTATTTTATTTAAAGTTTGTTGTCTTGAAGCAAGTTCCTTTAATTCTGAGCCTTGTACAAACTGTATCCACATAATCCTTACGATTAAAAAAACAAAAATGATAAATATAAATCCCATGGCAATTAAAAGTCTCTTACCTGAAACTGCTTTATCTTGAATTTTATTTAGTTTTCTATTCCTTTGTTTATTTTTTTCCACTGTTTTCACCAAAATTATTGTACAATAAGCACAAAAAAAAATCAATATTTATCACGAAAAAGTTACCAATAAGACATAAGAAAGGTGTGCGTTAGCGAAAGCAAAGCTTTCGACGCACACATGTGCGTTTTTATCAAATTTTATATTTTCTTTACTTTTATTGCGATAACAGTCATATCATCTTTTGGATTTCCATAATAATTATCAATGGATTCTTCAAGTAATATATTTGCAATTTTTTGTACATTGTCTGTTTCTATCTCTTCTAATATATTTTTTACCCACATTTCTTTATTTTCATATTCTGAATGTGATTCTAATACACCGTCTGTGCACATTATGATGATATCTCCATCACTTAAATCTTTATCATATACAACTAGGTCTATTTTATCCAATATGCCTGCTGGAAGTGATATGGATTTAACTACATTTACTTGTTTCTTGTTTTTTATAAATGTAGGACATGCTCCATTTTTCATAAATTCCATATTTCCTGAATATAGGTCTAGTATTGCTACATCAAGTGTTGCATACATGTCTTCTTTAGAATTTATATACATGCTGCTATTTAGTAACTCCATTGATGTATCTCTATCAAATCCGCTTGATAACATTCTTGTGAGCATTTTTACAGCTATTTGACTTGACTTTCTAGCTTCTGGTCCACTGCCCATTCCGTCACTTAATGCAACTAAATATTTTCCGTCATCTAATCTTGTTTGATTACTAAAATCTCCTGAAACAGAAGAATTTTTCTTTTTATCATGTGCTATTCCAATTTGTATAGAAAATTTGTCTTTAGACATATATATTTGCTTGCATAAGTTTTGCTCTGCATCTCTTCCACACACTTCTCTTTGAAGTATAATATTATCTCTTAATACTTTTGATAATATTTTTTCTATCTCTTCAATTTTGCATTTTTCATCTTCTTTACATGAAGGCTTGTACAAATTAATTATATATCTTTTTGTATTTTCTCTTTTTATATTTATATCTAATATTTCAATTTCTTTTTGTGCACATAAGAGTTTTATTTCTTTTTTCTCATCTTCAAAATTTATGTCTTCATTTTTTATAGATTTAGCAACACTTGATATTGCTTTTGATACACCGTCTAATTGATTTGATATTACTTTTTTATTTTCATTTAACTTCTTTTTCCAAATACTATTGATATTTCCTATTTTATATATCTCATTAAGCAATCTTGCTATAGCTTTTATATCTTCTTCTATTTTCATATTTGTATCAAAATCATCATAACCAAGCACATATTCATTTTTATTTTCAAGAAGTTTTATAATATCATCTTTTGTGACACTTCCGTTTTGCTCTAGTATATTATAGATGTCTGATATTATATCATTTTTATTTTCTACTAAATCGTCATAAAGGATATTGTCTTTTCTATTTTCTATCCTTTCTTCTACCTCTTTTATAAAATTTTCTTTGCTATTTTCTATGTTAATTTCTTTCTTGTCTTCTTTATATGACCTAGACATTTCATTTATCGTTTCAGATACTGTATTTAATTTATATATTGTATCTGTATTATTTTCTAAATTATATGAGCCACTAACTGGCAAATATAAATTCTTGTCAAAAAAATCTTCAATATTTATTTGTACATTTTTTGGTACAAGTAAAAGCCCGAGTGAAGCTAAAATGATTTCTTTTAAATATATTATTGAAACTGTATTTCCATTTACAACATAGGCAAGTAAAATATTACCTACTATAAAGCCTATTATTACACCTATCTTTCCAAATCTACTTAGTATACCAGCTATCATTCCAGATAATGCAAACGATGCAATAAGTGCAGTTTCTCCACTTCCTATTATTCCGAAGTACTGCTCCTATAGTTATTCCTGCTGTTCCCCCTATAAGTATACCTTTTTTCCAACCAAGTACTAAAACTATAAATATGCTAAGTACGGTTTTTATACTAAATCCCAATATGCTTAAATTTCCAAAAGCACATGTTGCAATAGAAATCATCAGACTTGCACCTACAATTTCTTCTACTGTAAATGCTTTTTTTATACTAAATTCACTGATTACTATTAATGAATTTGCAAATATTTTATAAAATATGTAAGTAACAACTCCTGTAACAATTCCTAAGAATAAATCATAAAGTAAAAATCCTCTTAAAAATATTTGTACAGCTTGTACCAAGATTGTTGCAATTACTACATACTTTCCAAGTTTTCTTCTTTCACTTTTGTATTCTTCTTCATACCATGGTTTAAAGATTAATATCATTACTACAAATAAAAGTGATGTTAAAAGATATGTCAAAGTCATTTGGGGGCCAAATCCAACTAATGTACCGTATTAGTGTTAAAACATATATCATTCCTGCTGGTACAGCATTGGATAATGCAGCTGCGAAAATAGCAAGCCCAAATGGAGCCATGCCATTTATGCCACTAACCATAGATAACATGAATGATAAAATATACACAAGAATATTTTGTTTTGTAAATAATTTTTTTAAAAGATTTTTGATATTTTCTTTTTTATCTATTCTTATATCTTCTTGAGATATGTTTTCTTCCTTTTCTTCATCGACTATATTTTGAAACATCCTTACCACCTCTTAAACTTTTTTCTAAGTATACAATTATTTCTTTAAAATATTTGTCATATTTAGTATACTTTGTATAAAAAGTTTTCTACTTTTTGTGATATAAAAAAATGTTTTTATTTTATTAAAAACATTTTACGATAGTAATTTTATAATAAATTGTTACAATTTTCAATATAATATCGAAAATTAGTCAAATTAAAGTTAATTGTAATTTGTCTTGTAAGCTTTAATGCATTTTAGAATATTAAGCACATGTGTAAGGGGGCGAGCAGATTTCTCTACTCGCCCCCTTTTTGTGATACTTAGAAAAGCTCAAGTATCATACCTTGATGTGGGTTTAGATACGTTTTGCACTCATTGTGCTTATCGGTTGTAAACAAAATTTTAGTACGCTCGGGGTGGTCGTTGTGTTTAACAATGTCCACCATGTGGTCGCTACGGTTAACAACAAGGAAAAGCTGCCTCTTTGCATGGCTTCTTTCGAGGATACAAATTTCCTCATCAATATAACTGACTTCAAAATCTGCTTTTCTAAAGAAGTCACGCTCGATATGCCTAAACTTCCCAAGTGCCTTGAAAAATTTCAGTAACTTTTTATCCCTTCTGTTCCAAGGATACGGCTTCCTGTTAAAAGGATCCTTTTGTCCACAAAGTCCAACTTCGTCCCCATAATATATAGACGGAATTCCCGGAAGGAAATAGAGAATGAGATAGCTAATCATAAGCCTTTCTCTGCCAAGAATATATTCCTCTCGACTTAAGGTATCATGCTTATTTTGCCATTCTCGGTCGTTTTCCTGTGCTTCAGGACCTACGAGCTTAGTTATAGCTCTTACTGTGTCATGAGAAGACAGAAAGTTCATTAAAGACCATGCTATTTCTCTTGGATAATTTTCTAAGAACACTGTCTCTAATGTTTCTTTGAGATGTGCTCCCCAGAAATCACCATACCTAATATACGCGAGGATTGCATCCTTTACAGGATAATTCATGACAGATGTTGTCTCGTGCCCTAACAGATATTCCATTCTATGGCCATAGTTTGCTTTATTGCTTGCATCTTCCCATACTTCCGAAATTATTACGGCATTTTCTTTGTTCCTCTTGGAACAATTATAAATGCAATTTAACGTAAAATTCGGCAATTCATCAGGAACATCAAGCCTCAAACCGTCTATGCCAAGAGAATACCAATAATCAATGACTCCACCATTTCCAAACATATACTCTTGGAAAGACGAAGCTTCTTGATTAATCTTAGGGTGCTCAGTAAATCCCCACCAAGATTCATATTTTTCGGGGTGTTCACTGAAATAATACCACCCGAAATATTTGCTCTCTGTGGAATTAAAAGCACCAATTACCGGATAGCTGTTATACTTGTTAAAGTATATACTGTCTGCACCTGTATGGTTTAAAACAGTATCAATTACAACTATCATTCCTAATTTGTGTGCTCTTTTTATGAGCTCTTTAAAGTCAGCCTCCGTTCCTAAAAGTGGATCTACTTTTTTGTAGTCCGCAGGATCATACCTATGATTACTTCGAGCAATCCATATTGGGTTTAAATACAGTGCTGTTACACCTAATTCTTTCAAATACCTAAGTTTGTGAATAACTCCCTGTAAGTTTCCACCAAAAAAATCTTGCCCAATAAGTTTCTCTTTCCAGAAAGGATTACCTTCCCATACTCGATAAATTCTATCAGCTGGTGGATTTTCAACACTTCCATATCTTGCGAACCTATCAGGGAAAATTTGGTACATCACTCCTTCTTGCATATTGGGATTTGTTGTTATTTCGTCATAAATTGTAAGTTGCCAAGCAAAACCTTCTGGACTTTCCTGAATTTGCCCTTCAAAAGAACCAGCCTTTTTCTTGATAAACTTAGTCCTACCATATGATTTGAACGAGAAGAAATACCGATAGATATTTTTTTCTCCGAAGTTTCCTTCGGTTTCAAAAATTATTCTGTCATTATCTTCTCGAATACGAGTCATTTCTTCCGAAAAAGCTTTATCCGAAAAGAACTCTTCAAAGATAATCCTCACTTCATATGGAGCTTCTTTTTTAGGGATTTCCAAGTGGAAATAAACTTCTTCACCTACCTTAATGCAACCTGTTGGCGTCTTAAATCGTGTTTGCAAGCTGTCAAATATCTCACTCACGTTTGTTCACCTCCTGTTATATGAACATTCGAGGTTTACAGCATGCGTACACTTATAAGATAACATAATAAGTTGTTAATGTCAACATAAAATAAAACAAAAAAAGCGAGCATATTGGAAAGATTGTGCAATCTTTTCGATATGCTCTGCTTTTTGAAGAGAGGTTGCGATTTGGGACGGTTCTGAATCGCAACCTCTTCTACTTGACAATTTTTTATATTTTATCCGAATATTCCTTTTCTTCTTACTGGTGGTTGTTCATTCATTGTTTTTGCAAGTTTTTCAAATAGTTCTCTTTGTTCTTTCGAAAGTCTTTTTGGTGTTTGAACTATTACTGTAAATATAAAGTCTCCACGTGTGTTTCTATTTATACTACTAAATCCTTTTTGCTTTATTTTAAACTTAGTTCCAGTTTGTGTTCCCTCTGGGATTTTAAATCTTTCTTTGCTTCCGTCTACCATTGGAATTTCAAGTTCAGCACCTAGAGTTGCCTGTGTCACTGTTACTGGTATATCACATAATACGTGGTCATCTTTTCTTACATATAAAGGATGATGTTTTATATGTACTACTATATATAAATCTCCCTTTGGCCCTCCATTTTGTCCTGGTGCGCCTTCTCCTCTTAACACTACTGTTTGACCGTCATCTATTCCTGCTGGAATACTTACATTTATCCTTGCTTGTTTTCTAACTTTTCCTTTTCCTCTACAATTTTCACAAGTTTCTCTTATAATTTTTCCTGTTCCGCCACAAGCTGTACAAGTTCTAGATGTTTGCATTTGTCCAAATAGTGTTGTTTGTACTTGTCTTATCTGCCCTGTTCCTCCACACATTGAGCAAGTATCTATTTTGCTTCCTGGTTTTGCTCCACTTCCATGGCAGACATCACAAACTTCATCTCTATATATATTTATTTGTTTTCTTACTCCTAAATAAGAATCTTCAAATGTAATTTCTATATCTTGTCTTAAATCTGCTCCTTTTGCTGGTCCATTTGATGTTCTTGAACTTCTTCTGCTTCTTCCTCCACCAAAAATTGATGAAACAATATCATCTAAGTCAATATCAAAGCCATCGAACCCGTCAAAACCTGATGTAGAATATGAATAATATCCATTTTGTCCACCAAATCCTTGTGCTCCACTATGTCCAAATTGGTCATAAGTTGCCCTTTTTTGTTTATCTGATAAAACTTCATAAGCTTCATTTACCTCTTTGAACTTAGCCTCTGCTTCTTTTTTATTATCTGGATTTGCATCAGGATGATATTTTTTTGCAAGTCTTCTAAATGCTTTTTTTATTTCATCATCACTTGCAGTTTTTTCTACTCCTAAGACTTCATAATAATCTCTTTTACTATCTGCCATTTTAGCCTCCTAATTTTCTAGAAATTAGATATTAGAAGGTTAGGTATTAGATCTTAATCTCTAATATCTAACCTCTAATTTCTAAATAGCTAGACTTATTTCTTGTCATCACTTTCTACATTATAGTCTGCATTATATACGTTTCCGTCTGCATCTTGTTTTGGTCCGTTGGCTTCTGCTCCACCATTTGCTGCATTTCCTTGTGGATTTGCTTGTTTATATAGTTTTTCTGACAATTCATAGAATACACTTGTTAATTTTTCTGTTGCTTGTTTAATATTTTCTGTATCTGTTCCTTCTAATGCTTTTTTAACATTGTCTATCTCTGTTTCAACCTTTGCTTTTTCTTCTCCGCTTATCTTGTCTCCAAGTTCGTTCATAGTTTTTTCACAGTTGTATAATAGACTTTCAGCATTATTTCTAACTTCAATTTCCTCTTTTTTCTTTTTATCTTCGCTTGCATGTGCTTCTGCGTCTTTTACAGCTTTTTGTATATCTTCTTCTGAAAGGTTTGAACTTGCTGTTATTGAAACATTTTGTTCATTTCCTGTTGCTAAATCTTTTGCTGATACATGTACTATACCGTTTGCATCTATATCGAATGTAACTTCAATTTGTGGTACTCCACGTGGTGCTGCTGGAATTCCTGTTAATTGGAATCTTCCTAATGTTTTGTTGTATGCAGCCATTTCACGCTCTCCTTGTAAAACATGTACTTCAACGCTTGTTTGACCGTCTGCTGCTGTTGAAAATATTTGTGATTTCTTTGTTGGTATTGTTGTATTTCTTTCGATTAATTTTGTAAATACTCCACCGTATGTTTCAATACCTAATGAAAGTGGTGTAACATCTAGTAATAGTATGTCTTGTACATCTCCTGATAATACTCCACCTTGAATTGCTGCACCAATTGCAACACATTCGTCTGGATTTATTCCTTTATCAGGCTCTTTTCCTGTTATTTTCTTTACTGTTTCTTGTACACATGGTACTCTTGTTGAACCACCAACTAGTAATACTTTGTGTAAATCTGATGCACTTATTCCAGCGTCTTTAAGAGCTTGAGTAACTGGTTCTACTGTTGAATCTACTAAATCTTTGATTAGTTCTTCGAATTTTGCTCTTGTTAATGTTATGTCTAAGTGTTTTGGTCCTGTACTATCAGCTGTTATAAATGGTAGGTTAATATTTGTTTG
>CALXJN010000008.1 GCA_944388635.1 uncultured Clostridia bacterium | reverse complement strand
ATTCTTTCCTAAGGATAAAGAACATTATTAAATTTATGAGATTAGCGGCTGTTAGATTTTCGAACTTAGAAATTCTTGATTTTCCTTATGAGGGATGTTCACGCTTGCCGTGAAAGAGGCTCATGAGAAAAATTTAGAATTTCTGTGAAGAAAATCGTAACTTAGCTAATTGAATAAATTTAATAATATTCTTTATCCAATTACTTAATAAATAAAGTTATCTTTTCCCCTTATGGTTAGAAACCAAATGGCTAAAGTCAAAACCAAACAAAACCAAAACCATTTGATTTCCAACCATAAAGAGAAATTTTATATTGTAGCGTTTCATCCGTCATAATAATTATAACGTTTCGAACGTATAATGTCAATACGTAATATTTTTGATATTCTATATAAAAAGCTTGAAAGGCATGATAAATATGAGTAAATTCGATAAAAATATTTTAGGAAATAATTTATTAAAAGTAGATGGACATCTTGAATGGCATTTAGCAGAGAAATTAAAAGAAAAAAATATAACAAAATATAGATTGTCAAAGCTCTCAAATATTAGATATGACACCATATGTAATTACTGTGCTGGTAATGTTACTTTAATTAATGCAGAATATATAAAAATCTTCTGTTATATATTAGACTGCCAAATCCAAGATATTGTGCAATATATAGATGATTAACCTGTATTTTTATTATTTTATTAGAATATTTTTTTAACTCCTTCATAACTTTATAGTACTACTACAAAACTTATGGAGGTTTTTATGTTGGCTTCAAACTTCAAAAAAATATTAGTAATCTTCTTTTGTATAATACTTTTTTCTTTTTGCTTTTTTAATTTTTCATATGCTGAAAGTACCTATATTTGGTCTGATACATCATCATTAGAAACTGTATCTGAAAATAAAACGACAGATTTAAAATTAGAGTCAGGCGGAGCAATTTTAATAGAACAGTCTACTGGTAAGGTACTTTATGACCATAATGCACATGAAAAGTTTAGACCAGCAAGTGTAACAAAAGTTATGTCTCTGCTTTTAATTATGGAAGCAATTGACAATAAACAAATATCTCTAAAAGATAATGTTACGTGTTCTGCAAATGCTGCATCAATGGGAGGTTCCCAAATTTGGCTTGAAGAAAATGAAACTTTGACAGTTGAAGAAATGCTTAAAGCTATTTGTCTAAATTCTGCAAATGACTGTGTAGTTGCTCTTGCAGAATTTATAGCAGGTTCTGAAGAAGAATTTGTGAATCGAATGAACGCAAAAGCTAAGTCCTTAGGAATGAACGATACAACTTTTAAAAATTGTCATGGACTCGATGAAGATAATCATTTAACATCTGCTTATGATATTGCTTTAATGTCTCGTGAACTATTAAATAAGCACCCAAGTATTACCAAATATACTTCTGTTTATATGGACAAATTAAGAAATCGGAGAAACAGAACTTGTAAATACAAATAAACTGGTTAGAAATTATAAAGGATGTACTGGTTTAAAAACCGGTTCTACTTCTCTTGCTCTGTTTAACTTATCTGCGAGTGCAACAAGAGACGGATTATCTTTAATTGCTGTAATCATGCATTCTCCTTCTTCTGATATAAGATTTTCTGAAGCTCAAAAACTATTGAATTATGGATTTTCTAACTTTACAAATATCTCTTTTGGAAATAAAGGAGATGTTATTGGCAAAGTTAGTATTCAAAAAGGCGTACTCTCTGAAATAAATGCGATTATGGAAGATGATGCAACACTATTTATCGAAAAAGCAAAATCGAGTAAAGTTGTACAAAACATTTCTTTAAATGATAGAATTGAAGCTCCTATTGAAAAAGGTTCTGTAATTGGAGAAATAACTTATTCACTGGATGATAAAGTTATAAAAAAAGTAAATCTCGTTGCAAGTGAAACTGTTTCAAAGTTAACTTTAGTTAATCTTACAACTACACTTTATGATACTTGGTTTAAATTGCTACGATAAGTTAAAAAGAATGTAAACTGAACTTGCGAATTAGGAAGTGTCCTAATTCGCAAGTTTTAACACAAGTATAAAAATCCCCCACATTAGCCGTAAGTTCTAGAAATTTTATGGACCTGTATATATACAGGTGGGTGTCTACCTAAATACTTGTGGGTTTCTTACTATATACTGTAAGCATACACGCCATATTCAGAGATCAACTCCCTTATCCATTGCTTTGTAGGTTCTAAAATTTCTGCCTTTTCTACGTACCATGCAGGGATTTTGTCTATCTTTATATTAACTTTATTGTAACACATTTACTTTATATTTTCAAGTGTTTTTAATTAATTCTCATCTACATTAACTTGCAAATATTTACTAATTTTGCATAACCTCTTCATCAGTAATTTCTACAACATTTGCAACTTCATTTGCGATTTCATTTGTATCTACGCCGCTGCCCCCTGTTGTATTCTCATTTTGATTTCCGGCATTTTCTTCTGGTTGGATATCAGTCTCTGTTTCTTCTTCCTCATATCCTAATGCTTCTTTCATTGCATTTATATAGTCTACTGCATTATATTCTGTCCCATTAAATAAAATATAATACGTAGTTTGTCCAGCATTTGTTCTAGAATATATTTCATCAAATCTTATTTGTATTAATTCATTTCCTTTTACATCTACTCCGCCATAAGCTTCTCCAACTCCAACTACTATTGTTTTTGTATCTCCTATGGCTAAGCTATTGTTTTCTACCGCTTGATTGCTATCATCTTTTATAAATCCAAGTTCGTCATATTCATTTTCTGTAATTCGATTTCCTTTTGTATCAAACAATCTCCATTTTTCATTTACGAAGCATGGTACTATTGTATCATATAATATATATTGGTTTTGGATATTGTCTGCTGGGAAAAGTCCTGTATCTACTCCTATTTGGTCATATTCTATGTGAATTACAGTATTTTCATTTGCATCTATAACTCCATATTTATTGTTGCTCTTTACTAAATATAAACCTAAGTCACTATCCATTATCTTTATTTCATCATATGCAACAGTAATTTTAGTTTTACCGTCTGCATATGCAATTCCAACTTTAGAACTAGAATTTGTTATAATAAATTCGCCCAAGCCTTCTACAAATTCTATCTCATTATATCTAGGGCTCAATATTTCAGTTCCGTCTGTTTTTATAACACCAAACTTTTCAGTTGATTCCTTTGACGCAACAATCATTCCATATATTAAAGCTTTTTGATTTTTAAAATCTTCACTTATTGTTGTATATCCATATTGCTCAATTACAGCACTATATTGTTCAAGTAAACTTGGTAATGTCTGTATTGTTATTTGATTTTGCTCACTATTATATGATAATAATGAATTAAATCCTACTATAAAGCCTTCGCCTACTATATACATTTTTCCATTTATAGATGTGACAGGTTCTGGTATTGTTATATTCTCATAATCATCTGTTGTATTTGGTGCTACTTTACTTATTGTAGTAGAGTTTAAAAAGAATGATGTTGTTTCTGTACCGTCTTTAGCTTCTACATACATTTTATTAGTATCTTCCACATCTATTTTATATTCTCCGTTATGTGCTTCATATCCAACATATGGCGCTATGTCTCTTATTGATACATATATTTTTCCCTCATCTGTAAAAATAAATGTATCATCTGCCATTTGTGTTTCTACTCCGTCAACTACAACAGATAGTTTTTTCCCTCTAATTGCCATAATTGCATATATTATTATAATTAAAGCTAAAACAGTTACTGTTATAAATATAGCAATTATAGTTGCTGTTTTTGGTCCTTTATTGTTTTTTTGCTTAGTTGATACTACTTCATCTTCCTCTATTTTCATAGTAGTTCCTCCTTTTATTCTTTTGTATAACCATATTTCTTATAAAATTCGTTTTTAAATTCTATAAGGTTATCATTTTCAATTTCTATTCTAACTCTTTCCATGAGTTTAGTCAAGAACCTTAAGTTATGAATTGATAATAATCTTACTCCTAAAATTTCATTTGCCTTTATTAAATGCCTTATGTAAGCTCTTGTATAATTTTTACAAGTATAACAATCACATTCTGGATCAAGTGGTGCAAATTCTCTTTCATATGTTTTATTTCTTACAACAACTTTTCCATGTGATGTTAGTGCTGTTCCATTTCTTGCTATTCTTGTTGGTAGCACGCAATCACACATATCTATTCCGGCAAGTGCTGCTTCTATTAAATAATCTGGCGTTCCAACTCCCATTAAATATCTTGGTTTGTTTTCTGGCATTAAAGGTGCTGTGTATCTTAATATTCTTAAAAATTCTTCTTTTGGCTCTCCAACACTTATTCCACCTATTGCATAACCAGGTAAGTCTAACTTTATTAAGTCCTCAGCACTTTGTTTCCTTAAATCTTCATAAAAACCTCCTTGGATAATTCCAAATAAGCCTTGCATTTCAGTGTTTTTATGTGCTTTTTTACATCTTATAGCCCACCTTGTTGTTCTTTCCATTGAATTTTTTGTATATTCATATGTTGCAGGATATCCAACACATTCATCAAATGACATTATTATGTCTGCACCAAGTGCTTCTTCTATTTCCATTACTTTTTCTGGAGAAAAGAAATGCTTGCTTCCGTCTAAATGTGATTTAAATTCAACTCCTTCTTCTGATATTGTTCTTAAATCACTTAGACTAAATACTTGAAACCCTCCACAATCTGTAAGAATTGGTCTGTCCCACCTCATAAAGCTATGGAGTCCTCCTGCTTCTTTTACTATTTTTTCTCCTGGTCTTAAGTATAAATGATATGTGTTTGAAAGTATAATTTGTGCTTTTACTTCTTCTTTTAATTCCTCTGGTGTTAATGATTTTACAGTTGCTTGTGTCCCAACAGGCATAAATATTGGTGTTTGGATATCTCCATGTGGTGTATGTATCACACCTCTTCTTGCTCCTGAATTTTTATCTCTGTGTAATAATTCATATGTTATTGCTTGTTTTTCCATTATTTATCCTTCCTTGTTCTAAGTTTTAAATTATCTTTCCTCCTCCGAAGAAGAATTTTGTCTTTATCATAAAAAACTACTGACTGTCCTTTAGTTATAGCTCTTTGTGGTTCTTCAAATATTACTTCTATCATATTATTAAGTAACTTTACTTTTGCTTTGGCAATTTTTGATGAATATCTAATTTTTGCAAATATTTCTTCATTTTTCCATTTTTCATAATCTACTAAGAAATTTGTTTGGATAGCATATAATTTATTTCTATACAATTCATTTTCTGTCCCTACTACTAGTTCATTTTTTTCTTTATCGAGATTTATAACATAAAGTGGTTCTTTATATGAAATTCCTAGTCCTTTTCTTTGCCCTATTGTATATGATGTAAGACCTTTATGTTTTCCGAAGTATTTTTCCGTTTTCCAAAACTATATTGCCATTTTTTTCTTTAATGTCTGAATTTGCTTTTAAAAATTCTTTATAATCTCCGTCTGGAATAAAGCAAATATCTTCACTATCTGGTTTATCTGCAATATGTAAATTATTCTCTCTTGCAATTTTTCTTATTTCTTCTTTATTTTTAATATCAGATAGTGGAAATAGCAAATGTTCGACCACATCTTTATTGATATTCCATAAGACATATGTCTGGTCTTTTTTTTCAGCTTTTGATACTTTAATAACAAATTTTTCATATTTTTTACTATATTCTATTTTTGCATAATGCCCTGTTGCAATATATCTGCAGCCGAAGTTCTTTTGCTTTTTGAAACATAAATCCAAATTTTAAAAATCTATTACATTCTATACATGGATTTGGAGTTTTGCAATTTTTATAACATTCTATAAAATCATCTATAACATATTGTTTAAACTCTTTTGTCAAATCATATGTTATATGTTCTATGCCAATTAAATCACATATTTTTTTGGCTTCTTCAATATTTATTTTATTATCTTCTAGTAGTTCTAATGTTATACCTATTACTTCATATCCAGCTTGCTTTAAAAGTACGGCCGAAACTGAGCTATCTACTCCTCCACTCATTCCTAATAATACTTTTTCTTTCAATTTATTCTCTCCTGTAAACAAAAAGCACTAGGGCTAAGTGCTCTAGCGCTTATGATTTAATTTTGTTCTTCTGGGTAAACACTTACCTTCTTTTTGTCTCTTCCTAATCTTTCAAATTTGACAACACCATTAACTAATGCATAAAGAGTATCATCACTACCAATACCTACATTAGTTCCAGGATGTATCTTTGTTCCTCTTTGTCTCATCAAGATATTTCCTGCTAAAACATATTGACCATCAGCTCTTTTTACTCCAAGGCGTTTAGACTCACTATCTCTACCGTTTTTAACACTACCTTGACCTTTTTTATGTGCCATATGTCATTTCTCCTTTCTACAAGTTTTATATGTTTCGAAATTAAACTTCTTCTTTTTTTGCTGCTGTTTTCTTTTCAGCAGTTTCTTTTTTCTCTGCTGCTAATTTTATAGATGTAATCTCTACTTTTGTGTATGGTTGTCTATGTCCTTGTTTTCTTCTATAATTCTTTTTAGCTTTATATTTGAAAACAACGATTTTTTTAGCTTTACCATGAGCAATTACTTTACCTTCTACTTTAGCACCTTTAACATAAGGAGTTCCAACTTCTACTTTACCTTCGTCTGATACTAGGATTACTTTGTCAAATTTTACTTTTTTTCCTTCTTCAGCTTCTAATTTTTCGAAGAATACTACATCTCCTTCTGATACTTTGTATTGCTTTCCACAAGTTTCAATTATTGCGTACATTATGAAAGCACCTCCCTTTTTTGTATACTCGCTAACCTTAAAATTTAGGTATCTAAATTTAATTAGATTTTATGTACCTTGACTTATGCGGTTACAGATTAATATTTTAGCATAAAATCCGATTATTGTCAAATTTTTTTTGAAAATTTTTATGGTTTTATTCCCTCTTGTATCTGTACCTTTATTCTATTCCATACATCATTTGTTCTTAAATATTCCTTATAATGGTCTTGTACATTTTCTGAATATTTTTCTAACTCGTCTACTAAGCATAAGAAATCTTGCTCAGGAAACATTTTATTTACTTTTTCTATACTATTTTTTAATTTTTCCTTAGCTATTTGTATATCTCTTAAATATGTGTTTCTTTGCATTATATACATAAGTAATGGTTTGTATTTTATCCAACCAATTGATGCTTTTAAAAATCTTTCTCCAACACTTGAATCATCTAAAGATAGTTTTTCAAACCTTTTTGGACATTTTCCTTTTAAGATTCCTGTATATTTTAAGAAACTGTCATGGAAATGATATGTTGGCACTTTTACTACATTTGCTTTTGTAAGTAGAGTAGAGAAAAATGTATCTTCTCCTCTTGCAAAAGGTGGATTATAGTAAGCTGGTATTTTATCTAAATGTGTTAAATTTAAGCAAATTCCAGAACCTAATAACCAATTTTCTATTCCGATATTTTTTAATACTATCTTATCTTTTCCGTCAGTTATATCTCTTTCGGCAAATGTCATACCATTATCTTTATTCATGTTCTTTTTAATTAAATCCCATGAAACTGCTTCATTGCTAACTGCATCAATATATTCCTTAAAATCTTGTTCTTTTATACTATCTTCTCCAAATTCTATATATGGTACTGGAGACATATTTCCACATCTGTGGCCAACTGTTATGTCAGAGTATTCAATTGCTTTTAAATGCTCTAATATGTTATCTTGTTTTTTCCATATTATTTCATTTCCTTCACCTTTTAGGTTTGCATATGGATATTCATCATCATCCCAAAATAACAAATAATCTATCTTTCTTTTAAGTGCAAAATACATTATTGCATTTCTTGCTTTTGCATAACCTGTACCTAAAATCAAATTAACTTCATTTTTTGTTAAGTTATATCTTGATTTTAGTATTTTCTTTTCTTCTTCAATGTCCTCTGGTGTTATATATTTAATTTGAATTTTTTTATAAACATCATCTTTGAGTTTATAAAATTCTTCTCTTTTGGTGTGTTGATATTCCAAGTCATAAAGGATAAATATTGTTAAATTTACTCCTTCTGGATAATCTTTTACTTGTTCAATCATGTCTTTGTAACAATAATTAATAATATTGCATATGTTAGTTCTTCCTGTTAAAAATCCTATGCCAAATTCTACTGGTTTCCCCATGTTTTTTTATCATTCCTTTTTTGTTTTTTTATCAAAGTACATTATATTACTTCGACTTATAAGTTCAATTTGAGGATATTATAACATAGCCTAAAATTTTTTGCAAGTTTTTAATTTTTTATTAAGAATTATATTGAATTTATTTGTTTTTTGATATATTATATAATGTATAATTTACTAAGGAGGAAGTTTTATGGCAAAAGAAATTGAAAAAAAATCCAATGCTAAAGATAAAAAAAAGGAAGCAAAGTCTAATGTTACTACTAGTAAAAAGACTACTAAAGTAACTACTGCAAGAAAAGATGTTGCAAAAAATGAGAAAAAATCTAGCAAAACTACTACTAAATCTAAAAAAGAAAAAGTAGTAAATAAAAATGAAGCTTCTAAACAAGAAAAGCCAGTTAGTACTAAAAGCAAAAAAACTACATCTAGTGCTAATAAAAGAAGAACTTCTTCACGTAAGACTAGTGCAATGCCTAAAACAACTGCTAAGCCTATGCTTGCAGAATATTATGACTTACCATATAGATATAATGAGACAACGGTTAAGATACTTGCTCAAACACCAACTACACTTTTTGTTTATTGGGATATTTCAGATGATGATAGAAATTCATTAATTTCTAAATATGGCGAAAATGTATTTTATGAGACAAAGCCTATTTTAGTTGTTCATAATATAACTAAAAATAAATCTTTTGAAATTGAAATAAATGATTTTGCAAACAGTTGGTATATTAGGACTCAAGTTCCTAACTGTAATTATACTATTGAACTTGGAAGGAGAAAAATTGATAAACCTGAAGAATACATATATATCTATTCTTCAAATAATATAGTTTCTCCTAATGATCATATATTGTTTGAAAAAACTGATTTAGGTAAACTTGTATTTAGAAATATAAAGACAAACAAACTATCTTCTAAAGATTTTGGTAGTTTACGTTTTATGAATTACATGGATAAATTATATGGTAATATTTACGATGTATATAGTAGATTATATAAAGATGAATTAATAAATGAACTAACAATGCCAACTTCTGGTGGGTTCAGAATAAGATAGTGAGGAAATACAAATGACTAATAATCCAAAAGGTTACGTAAGTTTCGTTTTACATGCACACTTGCCTTTTGTGCATCATCCAGAAAGTGAAAATTATTTAGAGGAAGAATGGCTTTTTGAGGCTATCTCTGAGACATATATTCCTTTACTTACAAATTTCAAAAAATTAGAAGAGGAAAAAGTTGATTTTAGAATTACAATGTCACTTACTCCTCCTCTTCTTTCTATGCTTGATAACAAATTGTTACAAAAAAGATATATTAATTATTTGAAAAAACATATTGAATTATGTAAAAAAGAAGTTATAAGAACTAAGGATAATCCTAGAGTTAATGTTCTATCTCATTATTATTTGGATAGATATACTTCTGATTTACATATTTTTAAGGATGTATATAATTGCAATATTATTCAAGGTTTTAAACATTTTCAAGATATTGGAGTATTAGAAATTATTACTTGTGGTGCAACTCATGGATACTTCCCTATTTTATATGTTAATGAAAAAACTGTAAGAGCACAAATTGCAGTTGGAGTTCAAACCTATGAAAAGTATTTTGGAAGAAAACCTCGTGGAATCTGGCTTCCTGAATGTGGGTATGTACCAGAAGCTGATAAATATTTAAAAGAATTTGGAATTGAGTATGTTATTACAGAAACACATGGTATTTTATATGCTAACCCTACTCCTATATATGGAACTTATGCTCCTATTGTTTCTCCAACTGGTATAACTGCTTTTGGGCGTGATATAGAAGCTTCAAAGCAAGTTTGGAGTTCTATTTGTGGATACCCAGGAGATTATAACTACCGTGAATTTTATAGAGATATTGGCTATGATGCTGACTATGATTATATAAAACCATATATTACTTATGATGGCGTTAGAGTAAACACTGGTATAAAATATCATAGAATTACTGGAAAAACTGAAAATAAGGATATATATGATTTACAATGGGCTAGAGATTCTGTTGAAAGGCAAGCTGGTCACTTCTTTGATTCAAGAGAAGAACAAATATCTAATCTTTCAAAATTTATGGATACCCCTCCTATTATTCTATGTCCTTATGATGCAGAATTATTTGGTCATTGGTGGTATGAAGGTCCATATTGGCTATACATATTATTTAAAAAGATTTATTATGATAAATGTGATTTTAAATTAATAACACCCGGAGAATATATTGATAAATATCCAGAAATCCAAGAATGTACGCCTTGTCGTTCAAGTTGGGGTGCTAACCGGATATAGTGAAGTATGGTTAAATGATTTAAATGATTATACAATTAGACATATGCATAAATGTGGAGATAGAATGGTTGAGCTTGCAAATGAATTTGCGAATGAAAAAAACAAGACGAAAATTAAGGCTTTAAACCAATGTGCAAGAGAGCTTTTGCTTCTTCAAAGTAGTGATTGGAGTTTTATTATTACAAACCGGAACTATGGTTGATTATGCTAAAAGAAGAATAAAAGACCATACTGGTAGATTTAATAAGCTTTACCAACAAATAAAAGAAGATAAAATTGATTTAGCTTTTTTAAAAGATATATCTGAGAAAGATCCTATCTTTCCTGATATTGATTATAAAATATACATATAATTTAAAACAAGTTTCAAAAAATCCCTTTTTGAATAAGATAATGTATATATATATTTACTTTGGTAAATAATATACATATATTTTCAGAAAGGGGCTTTTTTAATGAATTCGTTATGCATTAAAGTTAATAATTCAGATGTAATTATTTATTTGCTAGATAGACTTAATTCATTAAAAATAGATTCTCTTTATATTTCTAATAGAAATTTTAAATTGTACGAAAATGTTATTATTCATTATAAAGGAGAATATCCTGACTTTTTTTATGATAAAATCGCCTCTATTTTAACCGATACTATTCTTCTTTTTTATGAGGAAAAACTTTTAAAGCGAATTCTTGAATATAATTATTTTTATTTTACACCTCAAGAGAAGAAAAAAATCTTAGATTTTGCAAAAAATTTTTTAGACGCAGATACTATCTCAAAAGAAGATAACTATTTTTCAATTTATTACCCTATTCTTGATTATGTAAAAGAAAATAAAGCTTTGGTTTTAGAAGGTTTTGTAAATTTTAGGCTTCAAAATTATATAAAAAATTTGGATTATGTAATTGATATTTCTGTTAATAAATTTTTAATAGAAAAAGAGTATAGTGAATTTATCAATATATTAAGGTTATATGTATCTATGAGTCCTTTTAACTCACCTCTTGTACATTTAATCTACTGTAATAGTGAAAGTGTATTATTAGATGGTAATAAAAATATTATTCCTATGAATGAGAATATGAATAATGCAAAATATTTATCTGATATAACTTTTTCTACAAATGATTATTCTTTGAATACTCTTCTTAGTTTAAATCCTAAGAAACTTATTGTACATCTAATTGATAAAAAAGAAGATGAGTTTATTAATACACTTAAAAATATTTTTGAAAATAGAATTCAAATATGTGCTGAAAATAAGTTAGACTTTGCAAGAAAATGAAAGTTTTTTTAATTGCAATTTTTCAGATCGAAACAAAAGAAAAGTAGCTATTTAATTTTAAGTGAATCCGTGCAGCGAACAACGGAGCTGAAAGCGACGGCGAATTTTCTTGGCTCTTCGAACGAAGTGAGTTAGAGCTAAGTTATGCTGTGTAGGGGCAGACTTCATATAAATTTAATTTAAGAGTCTGCCCCAGCAAGGAAAACGACAAAATTAAATAGCTACTTTTCTTCTTTATTCTATATCGTGTCTTGCAAGTATTTTTGCTGGTGTTTTTCTTAATACCTTAAATAGTGGAAGTAGTCCAACTAGTATATTAAACACATATATAAGTAATATGCTTATTCCAACTGTTGTGAAATTTACAATATATGTTCTTGACAAATATGTATTTTGAGAGAGTGTATATAAGATATATGTCATAAGTATTACCCCTGGCATTCCTGCACAAGTTGTTATTGCAATAATTTCTCCTATGAATTTTTTATATATTTCTCTTTTCTTTGCTCCTATTGCTCTTAATACTCCGACTTCCTTTATCCTTGATAAGAATGATGATCTCATCATTAAGTATATTTCGATTAATGATATACCTAGTATTATTCCTGCAAATATTAAAGAGCTTAATTTGCTTTCTTTTTGTGAGTCTATATAGTTTTCTTTATCTGTTTCATATCTATTTATTACATTTAAGCCATAATCGTTTTCTAATTTTTGCATTAAAGTTATTTCGTCTTTTGGATATATTGTAATCCCTTCTGATTTATTTATTACATCGTATTTTACGGTATTACTATTTACTAAGTAATCATTTCTATTTGTCTTGCTTTCATAATATCCTACAACTTTTAACTCTGTATCATTTACTTTTGTATTAATTGTTTTGTTTAATTTCATTTGATACCTATTTGTTTCATTTACGATTACCTCATAATCCTCTGTTGGCATTCTTCCTTTTGTAAGTGTTATATCATCTAAATACAAATTATAATCATATACTTCACTTTTTTCTACTTGTCCCTCTTCTTGAATAACTATTCCGCCCATATTGTATTCTGTCATTTTGGATGAATTTAGTAAATTTATAAATATATTTTTATTTACATATATTGAAGGAGTTTTCTCATCCACAAAGCCTACTATTGTAAAGTTTTTCATATTTTCTACTGAAACTTCTTTATTTAGAATTTCACTTTCACTTTTTATTCCCATGTATTGACCTGTTCCAGTATTCCTTAAATTATCTATTACTTTTTTATCAACTATAATTTCATATTCGTTTTCTGGCATTCTGCCTGATATTAAGTTAGTCTCGTTTATTACGTCTAAACTTACAAGTGAACCTGATATTGCCATTTCATATATTGCTGTTTGGTAATAGTCATCAAATTTTATTTTTAAATCTACATTACTATCTCCCGGTAAAACATAATCTACTTCTTCTAAGTTTTCTATTTTTAAGAAATTGTCTACTCCTATTTTTACATTTTCTGCTTGCAAATAATTTTTATTCATAGTTATAAAGTCTGTATCTTCTATATTTCTTATTCCTGCTATATTACAAACTGAATATACTATAAACATACTAGCTGCAAAAAATCCCAAAAGTAGTATCTTCCTTAAAAAAGAATAATCTGCAATTTCTCTTATTCCTGAAATTATAGATTTTCCTAGACTGTAAATTGATTTTGATTTTATCTTGACATTTTTATCTATAATTTTATCTAGGTTATAGCTATGTTCCTGATAAATACTTTTATCTATCTTTTTATAATGCTCATTAACAAGCTCTACTGCTGAATCTTCATCAACTACTTCAACCTTTTTATTTTCCGCTTCTATATAAATATTATTTTTCTTTATTACTAATTTTACATTTACTTTATCACTATTTTCCGAATATATATCAATATTTATATTATTTTTATTTATACTATCTATATTTTTAAAATCTTTTAAATATATCTTATTTTCTAATCTATAGTCTAAAGTATCACTTATATCGTTTTTATAGTCTTTTTCTACTTTTCCGTCTTTTATTTCAATTATTCTTGATGCATAAAATTTAGCAAGTTCTGTTTCGTGAGTTACAAGTATTACTAATTTTTCTCTAGAAATCGCTTTTATTATATTCATTACCTCAAGTGAGTTTTTACTATCTAAGTTTCCGAGTTGGCTCATCTGCAATTACAATACTTGGATTTTTAACAATTGCTCTCGCAATAGCTACTCTTTGTCTTTCTCCTCCTGAAAGCATATTAGCTGGTCTATTCCTATATCTATACATATTTACACTTTCTAGCACATAGTTAACTCTTTTTTCTACTTCCTTTTTGTCTTTTATGCCTATCATTTTTAATGCTATTGCAACATTTTCAAATACTGTTAAATTATCTATTAATTTATAGTCTTGGAATATATAACCAATATTTATGTTTCTTATTTTATCTATGGTATTTGCTCTTCTATGAGTTATTTTCTTACCATTTATATAGATTTGACCTTTATTTACTTTATCTAGCCCACCTATTGCATTTAAAAGGGTTGTCTTTCCGCTTCCTGATTCTCCTAAAAGTGCAACTAACCCTACATCTTCAAATTCAAGAGAAGTATTATTTATTATATGGATTTCGTTTCTTTTATGCCTGTTAAAATATTTATTTACATTTTTTAGTATTACCATATTAATTACACCTCCTCTTTATAGGTATTCATTGCAGTTTTTTTGAATATCTTTTTTGAGAATCTTCTTGAAATTAGTCTTGACATTACTACTAAGACTAAGTACATTAGCACATATTCTTTAATTCCAATAAAATCTGTAATGTTTTTAATATATTCAAGTTCTATAATATTTGCTCTTACTAGATATATAAGTATTAAGCTTACGGCAAATGCAATGCTCGAATTTATAAATAGCTCTATATCAAGTATTCTTCTTACATTCTTATATGTAGCT
This sequence comes from uncultured Clostridia bacterium, assembly GCA_944388635.1. Taxonomy (GTDB): domain Bacteria; phylum Bacillota; class Clostridia; order TANB77; family CAG-508; genus JAAWPK01. The sequence continues at coordinate 3,366 of CALXJN010000008.1, read as the reverse complement.
CCTAGTATTCTTAAAGTTGTATAATATGTTTTCCTTGAGGCTAATATTATTCTTATTATAAAGTATGAAATAAAGAATAATACAAATATTACAATTATTGTTACTATAACTGTTGTAATTCTTAATATTTGTTTTGACATACCATAGTTATCTATAGCATAATCTGATGCCTTTTTTGGTATTAGACCTAGATTTTTTAATTCTTGCATTGTAGTTTCTATTTCTTCTACATTTTTTATATATACACTAGATTGATATGAAGGTTTATAGTATAGAGAATTATAGTCTTCTTCATTCATAAATATTACATATCTATTTTCATCATATTTACTAAGTCCTGTTAATTTTTTAAAATTTGATTTTGTATAAGTATTATCTATTTTTAAATCAATTGTACTTTCATAATAAATATTACTTACATTTATGCTTAAACTTTTATTTTTTACACTTTTATTTGAAATCATAGAAGCAATAGCACTATCTATTATTACTTTTCCCTTTTCTACTTCCTTATTTGGTAATAGTCTAATATACATATCTGTATTTATCTGGTTTTCCTCGAAGATTATCTTTAGGTCACACATTGTTGAATTGATATATCCTCTTAAGGTTTCTATCATATTATTAGATACATAAATTTTAAAGTTATAGTCATTATCATTTTCGCTATATTTGACTCCGACAACTTTTATATTGCTTATATTTACTTCTCCTATTGTAAACTCTGTATTTAAAAATTCATCCAACTTATTTTCTATTAAACTATGTTTCTTGCTTGCAATTACTACAATTTCGTTATCATTTTCTGGCATTCTTCCAATATCCAGTGCTCCTTCAAAATTATCTATACTATTTATATTACCAGACATATACATCATGTAACTATAATCATCTGTATCTGCCTCAAATGAAAAAATTCTATCTATAAATAAATCATTTTCTACTATATAATCTGTATTAGATAAGTTTTTTATTTTTTTATAGTCTTCTTCTGTAAAATATGTTTTATCACTTTTCTTTATTATTATCCTATTTTCAGATATATCGTCAAACATCATACTATAAAGAGATGTTTTACTTGATAAATTCTCATAGAGTTTAAAACTTCCATATTCTAAAAATATTGCAGATACTATAAAAAAGAACACTAAAAATAGTAGTACAAATTTAGAGAATATATTAAAGGTATTTCTTATTCCTAATCTATACTTATTAATTAGCGTTATTTTAAAATATTTACTTTCTTCTACTTTGATATTATTATCTACTTTTTTTATTTCTTGATTTTCTACTATTCTTCCGTCATGCATTTTTATAATTCTTGTTGCATACTCTTCTATCTGTTCTAAATTATGTGTTACAACAATTACTAATTTATCTTTTGCAACTTTTCTTAGTATCTCTATAACATCTTTTGCAGATTCTGAATCTAAATTGCCAGTTGGTTCGTCTGCAACAATAATTGGTGTATCTTTTACCATTGCCCTTGCGATTGCAACTCTTTGTTTTTGGCCTCCCGATAATTTAGATACTTTAGTATTTTTAAATTTTGTAAGTCCTACCTGCTCTATTATATCTAATACTTTTTTCTTTATTTGCCTTTTTTTATATCCATTTAAAAGTAATACAAGTTCTACATTTTGATATACAGTATAACTATTTATGAGATTAAAATTTTGAAATATATTTGCTATATACTTTCTTCTATATTCTTCAAAGTCTTTTTCTGTGTAATGGCTTGTCTCTTTGCCATTTATGTACATTTCTCCATCTTCGTAGCTATCTAGCCCTGATATTACATTTAAAAGTGTACTTTTTCCACTTCCAGACTCACCTGTAATTGCAATAAATTCTCCCATTTTCATTTCTAAATTTATTTTAGTAAGTCCAGTTGTAATAATTCCTTTACTATAATAATACTTTGACACATTCTTTAGTTCTAGCATAAAAATCTCCTCTCTTTTCATGTATTACAATATAAGCATTGCATCTCCAAAACTGAAAAATCTAAATTTTTCTTTTACAGCTTGGTTGTATGCTTTTAATATAAATTCTCTACCTGCAAGTGCTGATACCAACATTAGAAGAGTTGATTTTGGTAAGTGGAAATTTGTAATTAGTCCATCTATACATTTGAATTTATATCCCGGATAAATATATATACTTGTGTCTTCTTCACATTCATGTACTAGTCCATTTTCGTCCGATATTGTTTCCAATACTCTACAAGAGGTTGTCCCAACTGATATGACTCTTTTTCCATTTTTCTTTGTTTCATTTATCTTGTCTACATCTTCTTTTTTTATATAAAAATGTTCTGAATGCATTTCATGTTCTTCTACATTTTCTTCTTTTACTGGTCTAAATGTACCTATTCCTACATGTAATGTAACTTTTGCAATCTTTATTCCCTTTTCTTCTATTCTTTTTAGAAGTTCTTCTGTAAAATGTAATCCCGCCGTTGGTGCTGCTGCTGAGCCTTCATATTTTGCATATATGGTTTGGTATCTATCTCTTTCTTTTAATTCTTCATGTATATATGGTGGCAGAGGCATTAATCCTATTTTATCTAATATCTCATTAAAAATCCCTTGATATGTAAATTGTACTTTTCTTGTTCCTCCTGGCATAACTTCTAAAATTTCTGCCTCTAATATTTTGGGTTCTCCAAAATATACTTTTGTACCTGGTTTTAATTTATTCCCCGGTCTTACTATACTTTCCCAAATGTCTCCTTCTAATTGTTTAAGTAATAAGAATTCTATATTTGCTCCTGTTTCTTTTTTTCCGTATAGTCTTGCTGGTATTACTTTAGTATTATTTATAACTAAGCAATCTCCTTCTTCTAAATAATCTATTACGTCTGAAAATATCTTATTTGATTCTATTGTCTGCTTTTTTCTATTAAGCACCATTAATCTTGATGTATCTCTTTTTTTTATTGGTGTTTGTGCAATTAATTCTTCTGGTAATTCATAATCAAAGTCTTCTACTTTCAAAATTTCATTCCTCCATTACATAGTCCGATTTTGGGCTTTCATATACTTTTTTTATTATTTCCTTTATTATGTCAAATCTTTTTATTACTGCGTTTGGACAACTCTTTTCAATATATGCTTTATCTCCTTCCAAAAATGCGTTTCTTATCTTAGTTGAAGATACTGCTTCAAACATATTATTTCTTTCAAATAATCTAAATGTTATTCTTTTTGTTAGCATGTCCTCAAACCAATTTTGTATAATTTGTTTATCATCTGAAAAATAGAAAGAAAAGCTTTTTTGTTCTCCAAGTGATACTATATTATAATACAAATATCTTCCCCATTCTAAATTAGAAGAGATATCTGTTTCCATTGACCAGTCTGG
>CALXJN010000007.1 GCA_944388635.1 uncultured Clostridia bacterium | reverse complement strand
TTATTATTTATTTTAACTGGTGTAGGACTTTTAATTACAATTATTTTTGTGTGCTTATTTTTCTATTGGAATTCTATTGAAGAAGATGCTTACTGGGGAGAAAATGGTTACTATGGCTATAACTTGGCAAGACTAAACTACGAAGATAATTTTATTAGTAGGTCAGAGTTTAAAGAAGTAGAAAAAGAATACAGAAATATAGAAAAAACTACTAACTTCTTTGAATATGGAATTTTTGCAACTGGTGGAATAACAGTGATACTTTTAATTACTGGTATAGCTCTAAAGATTAAAGAAAAAGGAGGAATTAAAATTGTCGATTAAAATAAAAAAGAAAACTCTAAAAATAGTTGGTATAGTAATCGGAATAATTATCATAATTATTGGACTATTCTTTTTAATACAATCAATATCTACTAATATGAAAATAGGTGAGACAGAAGAAAAATTATCTCAAATTAATGCAGAGGAACTAAATAGCAAATTGATAGAAGAATTAGAAAAAACAGATTTAAATGTTGATCTAACGTTAGACACTATGTTTGTTGATACAATTTTTTCTGAAGGAGAAGATGAACTTGAGGGTTTTACTGTAATGTCAATTATAGCATTTAAAAATAATAACGTAATTGGAAGAATCGAAATTCCTTGTTTCAAAATTGAAAGTGATAGTAATGGTAATTTCAAAAACATAGAATATGTTTATAATAGGCCTTTAGATACAAATATTATAGCAAAAACAATAAGAGATGTTTTCAAAGATACCTATAATATTGATTTCACAATTACTAATAGAACTAAGTATAATACAACCTTTAATCAATATTTTGTAAATAAAGGAACTATAAAAACAGTAAGTAACGATTTTTTCCTTGCTATTGTAAATAGAATTAATGATACAGAATATGAAGATTATTCATTAGTCGAAGATTACAAAGAATATGAAACAGCAAAGTTTGGTTTAGAACTCGAAGAAACTGAAATTAATACCGAAAATGGTGGAAGTGCTAGTCAAACTTTAACACAAGAACAAAAGGAACAATTAATTTTAGCAGCTTTAGAAGATAGACTTAATGAAAAGGTAAATAAAGGTGATTTACTAAATATGTATATTAAAGAATATGACAATTATGATAGATTTCTAGTTTATTCATACGTTACTAGTACACAAGCTACTACAAACCCTGATAGCAAATTAAAGACAGCCCTGTCTAGTTCTGAATATGATTATATGTATTATTTAACTAAAAACATATATAAAAATAGAATATACATAGGAATCATTTCTTTAAAATCTCAAAATGGACAATATAATCTTAATTTAGATAATCCTTATTCTATTGTAAGTTATGATTATGAAACTTTTGTAAATGCACAAAATGGTTCTGATGCAACTTCTGAAAAGATATATTTGAATAGTGCAGAAAAAGAAGCGGAAAGAATGTTTACAGTTTCTAAAAATGAAGTTAATTGGAATCAGCCAAAAGATAGCATATCTAATGAAGATAATAACACTAATCAAAGTGAAAACATTACAAATGGCAATTATAACAATACTACCAATAACTCGAATAATCAAAAAGAAATAAAAGATGGAACATATAATAAAGTATTGACTTCAACTGAAAAAGATAATGGAAATATATCATTGGGAGATATAAACTTTGAAATAAAAGGAAATACAATTATGTTTTCAGATAATAGTAGTCAAATTGTACTAGAAGGAACTTATACAATAGAAGATAACAAATTAGTAGGAACATACACAAAAGCTACATACTATTCCTATGAGCAGTTAGATTTTGTAACTGAAACAGTAGAAGATCCTTTTGAATTTGAAATAAGAGAAGATAATACCCTATATGACACAATGGGTTATGGTCAATTCTTAGGAAAGTGTCTGTATAGAAATGCAACTTATGAATTAGTAGAATAAAAATAATAAATGCACTTGCTTATAGTAGTAGGTGCATTTTCTTACGTTCCAAATTTAGCTATAAGATGTTTTCTGCATTTCGTTGGAAAACTCCCTACTTCTAAATATAAAAATTCAATATGACCGTTTTAGGAGTTATAAGAAAAACAGGCTGTTGTAGTTAAAATTCATTTATAAATTTTGAAACAACAGCTTGTTTATTTAAGACTTATTATGCAAAGCATTTTTATTTCCATATTTTTTATTATTACAATTTTCTTCAAAAGATTTTATTATAGAACTAGCAAAATTAAACAATTCGTCTTCAATTTTTCTTGTATCAGTTCTGTATAGTTCTTTTAAAAGATTGTGCTTTCTTTCAATCTCCTTGTCAATTCCTAACAAAATTTTTTGTTCGTCTATTCCCCTATCCGTTTTCTTTTCTCGATTTAATCTCTTTCTGTGTTTTCTCAATAAAGCTGTTGTCGGCCGTATTTTGTTCGACGTACTGCTCGTCGTTTCCTAACTACTCTACGGCCACAAGACGTCCGAGAGTAAGTCAGATAAGTTGCGTGATTTAATCGCTTGATTTACTGGATACGGTTACGTATATCTTGTG
>CALXJN010000006.1 GCA_944388635.1 uncultured Clostridia bacterium | reverse complement strand
TCCGTCCATTGGGCAAGTTTTTGGCATTATTTCTATATTATTTCTTTTTATAAATCTTTTTATTTCTTTTTCTGGTGCATATATCATTGGTCTTATTAATGTTACTTTTGACCTATCCATATAGCTTACTGGTGCAAAGGTTGTAATGTTTCCTGCATAGAATAAGTTTAGTAAAAAGGTTTCTAATACATCATCTTCGTTATGCCCTAGTGCTATTTTGTTACATCCTTCTCTGTTTACTACTGAGTTCAATATTCCTCTTCTTATGTTTGCACATAATGAGCATGGATTTTTTTCTTTTCTTATGTCAAATACTATTTCTTTTGCATGGCTTTCTTCTATAAATAGCTTTATATCTAAGTTTTCACAAGTTTTTTTAAGTATTTCTCTATCAAAGAATTCAAATCCTGGATCTACGCTTATTGCAATAATTTCAAATTTCTTTGGGAAAAATCTTTGTAAATTTTTAAAGCCCATAAGCATTGCTGTCGAGTCTTTTCCTCCTGAAAATGCAACTGCGATTTTATCTCCTTCTTCTATCATATTATAATCATTTATTGCTTTCCTCATATAACTTAATATTGCTTGCATCTTTACTACTCCTCTTATTTTATCTTTTTTTAGTATAACATAATTATGTAAAATATACAATATTCTAACTTTTGATATTTTGTGTTGATAATTTTTTCTCTATTTGATATTGATTTATATAACCAAGATCGTAATTTTAATTTGAAAAAGGCTTATGATATGCAAAGGCAACGGATTGAGTTTAGATAATTCCGATACTTTGAGGCATTTTAAAAATACTTTATGGTTTAGGTCTGAACAGGCATATACTCACTTTGCTAAATTAAATTTAGCAAAAGATGTTGTAATGATAGTTGGTCATACTACTCAAAAGCAAGGTCCTAATTTAAAATATATTAATGGTGATTCTAATTACCCTATGTTTTTTATAGATGGTGGTTTGGTTAATAAATTAGGTGGTTTTTCGTTGGATGGGCATATTATTAAAGATTTAGAAACTCCTGAACTTCAAAAAACTAGTGATGAGCGTAATATTTAGTAAAAAGTCCTGTATCTGTTGATACAGGACTTTTTGGGTGATTGCGTACTGGTTGCGAGGCCAGGACTCGAACCTGGGACCTTTGGGTTATGAGCCCAACGAGCTGCCAACTGCTCCACCCCGCGATGTATTTAACTCTTATATTATACATCATTTTTCTTTTGTTTGTCAATACTTTTATTATATTATATGCTATTTTTTTTATTTTATTACTTTTTAGCTGTTATTTTGTTCTCCTCCGAGCATCTATACTAGAATTTATTTCGTTTGAATTATATTTGTTTTCATCTATTACATCTTTTGAAAAATATCCAGCTACAAATCCTATTACAAATACTAATATTATTAGTATTATTGTTCTTAGCTTTTCTTGGCTTATGTACATGTCCTTGTCATATATTTTTACGCGTTCTTGATTTGTTCCTTTTTTGTTTTCTTCCATATTACACCCTCCCTTTCTAAAATAAATTTTATATTTAAAATTTATTGTTACTTTTTTATTATACTATTTTTATTTACTTAAATCAACAGTAAAATTTTAATTCTTGACATTTATATTTAAATTATTTTATAATTAATCTATCTAAATGGTTGTTCCAATTAGATAGATTAATTGTTAATGGAGATTATTATGAATATTATTGTTGGCAAAAACAGTGGATTTTGTGCTGGTGTTAAATATACTATTAGTAAAACTGAAGAAGAATTGGGTAAGACTTCTGGTAAAGTTGATTGCTTAGGTGAGATTATACATAATAAGCAAGTGGTTAATTCTTTAGAACAAAAAGGTCTTAGAATAATCAATTCTATTGATGAGGCTGAAAATAAAGTTATTATTAGAGCTCATGGCATTAGCAGAGATGTTTATGAAAAAGCTAAAGCAAATAATATAAAATTAATTGATTTAACTTGTCCTAAAGTTCTTCGAATTCATAATCAGGTTGAAGCTTATTCAAGTGATAATTATTTTATATTTTTATTTGGTGTTAAAAATCATCCAGAAACTATTGGTACTTTTAGTTTTTGCGGAAATAATTCTTATTTATTGGAAGATACAGCTGATATTGATAATGCTATTTCTTCTTTTAAAGCTAGTGGCTTAAAAGATTTACTTATTATTTCTCAAACTACTTTTAGTTTAAGTTTATTTGATGAGATGTCTTCTATTATTTTAAATAAGTTAAATAGTGACTATAATGTTCATGTTGAAAAAAGTATTTGTAATGCTACAAGTCTTAGACAACTTGAAACTAAAGAGCTTTCTGCTAAGGTTGATTTGATGATAATTATAGGTGGTAAAAATAGTTCAAATACAAAAAAATTGTATGAGGTTGCTCTTAATAATTGTAAAAATGCTATTTCTATAGAAACTAAGGATGATTTAGATTTAAGTTTTGTTAAATCTTTTGAAAATATTGGTATTATGGCTGGTGCTTCTACTCCTGATTATATTATTGATGATGTATGTAATGCAATTAAACAGTAATATATTCTTTCATTGCATTAAATTTTGCATCTCCTATGCCTGATACATTTTTTATGTCCTCAATGGTTTTAAATGTACCTTGTGTTTCTCTATATTCGATAATTTTGGCAGCTGTTACTTCCCCTACTCCTGGAATATTCATAAGTTCTGTATCAGTTGCTTTATTTATGTTTATTTTCCCAGTGCTTTTTGAGTTTTCTTCGATGCTTCCGACTATAGCATTTCCTCCTCCTTCTGTAATAATTTTGTTTATTATTTCTTTTGTATTTTTTTCTTCAACACTTGGTATATATATTTTTTGTCCGTCTTGCACTGTATAGGCTAAATTTACCTCAGTTAAATCCGCTCCGTCTGCAAGTCCTCCTGCCGCTTCTATTGCATCAACTATTCTTGCGTTTGGTTTAAGTTTTACTATTCCGTTTTTTTCTACTGCTCCTGCTACATGTACAATTATTTCTTCTTCGATTATTTCATTTGTTGTTGTTTCATTTTCTTCCATGTTTTCCTCTTCTACAATATTTCCAAGTTCTGTATAGTTATTATATACTTCTTTTGTGCTATTTATATAGTAATATCCTATAATTATTGCTGCTATTATTATTCCGATTATTAAAATTATTTTTTGTTTTTGATTTAACATTTCCATTTAAAATTTCTCCTTTATTTTAATTTTTTTATAGCAAAATCTTGATTATTGTTTATAATCTATGATATATTAGTATATTATGAAAAAGATTTGTATTTATATAATTGTATTATTAATATTATTTAGTAATGTATGTTTCGCAAGCGAAATTGTGGAAAATACTACTGTGGAAGTTGAATCTGAAATTAAGGAACCTGATATCAATGCTTTAAACATTTATTCTGATTGCATTTTGATGATTGAAAAGGAAACCGGAGACATATTGTATGAGAGAAATGGTTATGAAAAGATGTATCCAGCAAGTACAACTAAAATACTTTCGGCCATTCTTGTTTTAGAAAATTGTGATTTAGATGAGATTGCGACTGTAAGTTCTACTGCTTTAAAAGCTGTTCCTGCAACTTATACGACTTCTAATATTCAAGTTGGTGAAAAGCTTCGTGTTGAGGATTTGCTTTATACTATGCTTATTCCTTCTGCAAACGATGCTGCTAATGTTTTGGCAGAGCATGTCGCAGGTTCTATTTCTGGATTTGCTGACCTTATGAATGAAAAAGCTCAAGAGATAGGTTGCAAAAATTCTCATTTTATGAACCCTAGTGGTGTTCATGATGAAAATCATTATACAACAGCTTATGATTTATCATTAATTGCAAAATATGCTATGAATATAGAGATGTTTAGGAAGATTGTTACTACAACTACTTATACTCTTCCAAGTACTGAGGCTTATCCTAAGGAAGATAGGACATTTACTCTTTCTAATTCACTTCTTAATCCTAATTTTAAAAATTACTATTATGAGTATGCTACTGGAATAAAAACTGGATATACTAATCCTGCTAAAGATTGTTTAGTTGCTAGTGCAAAAAAGGATGATGTTGAATTTATTATAGTTGTTCTTGGCGATGGATACATAGACGGTGTACTTAGAGAAAAATACATAGATTGTAAAACATTATTTGATTTTGCTTTTGATAATTATACAGCATACTATAAAAATTTGCAAGAGGAAAATGAAAGAAAATTACAAGAATTGGCTACTGTTGAAGCTTCTGCTCCAGTTAGCAATGAATCTGATTCTGAATTTTTGCTTGGTCTTGCTAAAGTTCTTGCAATTACTGTTATTGTTTTTTCTTTACTGTTTATTGTTAGGAAATTTACAAAGAAGAAAAAGAAAAAAAATCATTATAAATTTGGAGGCAGAAAAAAGCCTAAGCATAGAAAATAGAAGCTATTATGAATATTAATAAAGCTTCTATTTTATTATATTGAGTAGTATGTTGTTTTCATACATCATTTTACAAATGCGCGATTTTTCTATTTCGTTTATTATTCAGCTTTCTTGTATCATT
>CALXJN010000005.1 GCA_944388635.1 uncultured Clostridia bacterium | reverse complement strand
CCTGATCCCGCTGGTAACTCAAAGTTAAAAGATGTAATTGCTAAATGTAAAGCTGCAAATATGCCAAATGATACAATAAATAGTGCAATAAAAAGAGCTTCAGGAGCAGGAAATAACGAAAATTATGAAGAAATTACATATGAAGGATATGGACCAAATGGTGTAGCCATAATTGTAAATGCTACAACAGACAATAGAAACAGAACAGCAGCTGATGTAAGACATGTATTTGATAAAGCAGGTGGAAGTTTAGGAACAACAGGTTGTGTATCATATATGTTTAATAGAAAAGGTGTAATTATAATAGATAAAGAAAGCACCAATATGTCAGAAGATGACATTATGATGCTTGCACTCGAATGTGGAGCTGAAGATTTTTCGTCAGAAGAAGGATATTATGAGATTACAACATCACCAGATAGTTTTTCAAGTGTTAGAGAAGAACTTGAAGCAAAAGGACTAAATTTCGTAGAGGCAGAAGTTCAAATGGTTCCAACGACTTATGTTGATTTAGACGAAAAAGCAGCAGAAAAAATGGAAAGATTAATTGAAAAACTTGACGAATTAGACGATGTATCAGAAATATTTCACAATTGGAATCAATAAAAACTATGTAAAAAACACGGGAAAACCGTGTTTTTTTGTTATGAATCCGGTCGCTTGGGACGGTTCTAATTTGCAAGTTTTTGAAGTGATTTCAGGCAAATCCTTTCTAGATGCGTCCCAAACGACCGGATTTTATAAGTCTCAAATGGTAACTTTGTTTTAAACTATAAGTATTTGTTCTAATATTATTTTTGATTCATATAATAATAATAAGATTTATTTAAAGGAAGTTTAGAAATGTTTGAAATATTAAGTTTTTTTCCAAAAAACATCTCAGAAATTTTAAAAGAAAATATTGAAAAAAACTACTCTAATCTGGAAGAAATTAGAATAAGAGCATATAAACCAATAATATTAAAGTTTGTAAACAATGAAACTATTGTGCCATATGAAATAAAACGGAGAAGAAATAATAAGAATTTTACAAATTATATGTGATAATTCAATATATGCATATCAAAATCAAATTTGTTCTCGGATATATAACTATAAAAGGAGGACATAGAGTGCGGGGTAACAGGCGACGTAGTTATGGAAAATCGGTAATGTAAAAAATATATCACATGTTTATAGTTTAAATTTTAGAATTGCTAAACAAATAAACGGAATTGCTAAAGATATTTTAAATATTATTTTAAATAAACAGAATAACTCTATATATAATAGTTTAATCGTTCGGAATACCTGGTTCTGGAAAAACTACAATTTTAAAAGATTTAATAAAAACAATTAGTAATGGTACAGAAGGTTTTAAAGGGCTAACAGTTGGTGTTATTGATGAGCGTGGAGAAATTTCAGCTATGTACAGAGGAAAAGCAGAAAATGATATAGGAATAAGAACAGATATATTAAACAATATATCTAAAAAAATAGGGATAGAAATGATGATTAGAAGTATGTCTCCTAAAGTAATTGTTGCAGATGAAATTGGAAACATATCTGATATAGATGCGATAAACTATGCATTATGTTCAGGAGTAAAAGGGATTTTTACAGCACACGGCGATAATTTGGAAAAGTTAAAGTTAAACCCAATTTTCAATAAAATGTTTGAACTAAATTTATTTGAGAAAATAATTTTTTTAGATAAAAAAGAAAAAGGAAAAATTTGTAAAATCTATGAATATGAAAATTTATAGTTCTAAAATTATATAAACTTGCATATATATTATAAAAAGGATAGGTGGAAGAATGGTATTTATAAAATATATAATATTATTTTTTATATTCATGTCAGTTTCATATATAGGACTTGCTCTTGCAAGTAGATATAAAAATAGAGTAAGAGATTTAAAAAATATTAGAAATATTTTAAATATCATAGAAACAAAAATAAAATATACATATGAACCACTTCCACAAATATTTTTAGAAATATCACAGGAATTTACAGGAGGAATTTCGGAACTTTTTAAAACATCAGTAGAACAGATGAAAAGCGTGTCAGCAGGTGAAGCTTGGAAGTATGCATTAGAATGCTCTAATACAAGTTTAAATAGTGAAGATTTAGAAATCTTAAAAAAGTTAGAAAATTTACTTGGGAAAACAAATGCAGAAGGACAACTTAGCGAAATTGAGCTAATGAATAATTTTATTGATATTCAAATAAAGAAATCAGAGGAAGAACAAAACAAAAATGAAAAAATGTATAAAAATTTAGGAGTTATTGTAGGACTTGCGATAGTTATAATACTTATATAAATTTTAGAATTGGAGGAAATTGATTTGAGTATTGATTTACTTTTTAAAATAGCAGCAATAGGAATACTTGTTGCAGTATTACATCAAGTTTTAGTACGAGCTGGAAGAGAAGACCAAGCAATGATGACAACTCTTGCTGGACTTGTTATAGTTCTTACTATGGTAATACAAGAAATAAGTAATTTATTTGATACAGTTAGAACTATATTCGACTTATAGATTTAGAAAGGCTTATATATGGAAATTATTAAAATTATAGGTATAGCATTGTCAGCGGTTGTGATTATAATTATTATAAAACAATACAAACCTGAATTTGCTGTGTACATATCTCTTATTGCAAGTGCATTAATAATACTTTTAGTACTTGATAAAGTATCTGGAATAGTTGAGCTACTTTCAAATTTAGCAAGTAGAATGAATGGAACAAGCCATGAATTTCTAAAAATTCTTATTAAGATAACAGGAATAGCTTTTTTAACTGAATTTGCAGTAAATATCTGTAAAGACTCGGGAGAAAGTGCAATAGCTTCTAAGATTGATTTAGGAGGAAAGGTAATAATTGTTACAATATCTATACCAATAATTTCTTCAATGCTCGAAACAGTACTTAAAATATTACCTTAAGATAAGGAGAACTTATGAAAAAGATAATTTTTATAATATCTTTTCTTCTCACAATCGAATGCAGTAATTTTGTATATGGAGCTGAAACAAATGAAACTTTAAAAGACCAAGAGGAAGCGTTAGAAATATCAGATTTTTTACAAGAAGCTGAAAGTTATACAAAAGATACATTTTCCGAACTGGATATAAATGACATATATAAAAATGCTATATCAGGAAATTTAAATGTTAATGGAATAGTAAATGCAATACTTAAATTAGTAGGAAGTGAAACATTAAATACGATAAAAACTTTACGGATATATTTTAGTTATTATCATAGTTCATAGCATAATAAAAAATATAAGTGACGGATTTGATTCTCGGAGAGATAGGAAAGATAACATACTATGTTCAATATATTTTAATAGTTACTTTAGTTATGACAAATTTCTCAGAAATAATTATACTTATTAAGGATACCGTAAACAGTCTTGTTGGCTTTTTGAATTCCCTTCTTCCAATATTACTAGCATTAATGATAGCAACAGGTAATGTAGTAACTGCATCTACGATACAACCAGTATTACTTCTTATCATTACATTTGTGCGGAAATATTATTTCATATGTATTTTTGCCACTTATATTAGTCGGAACAGCATTAGGCATAATGTCGCAAATATCAGACAAGACTCAAATAAATAAACTATCAAAATTTTTTAAATCGAGTGTTGTCTGGTCTTTAGGAATAGTACTTACAATTTTTGTACGGTATATTATCTTTAGAAGGAACTCTGACAAGTAGTGTAGACGGTATTACACTCAAAACTACAAAAGCAGTAGTAACGAGTAGTATACCTGTTGTAGGAAAACTACTTGGCGAAACAGTAGATGCAGTTTTAGGATGTAGCAATATCTTAAAAAATGCGGTAGGATTTGTACGGAATATTCGTTGTACTTTCTATATGTTTAATGCCAATAATAAAACTCACTATAATTTCTATTTCATTTAATTTAGCATCAGCACTTGCTGAACCTATTGCAGACAAGAAAATAGTTTCAGTATTAGAACAAATGGGGGATACATTTAAAATACTTCTAGGGATGGTTTGCACAATTTCAGTAATGCTTATGATAGGACTAACTCTTGTTATTAAAATAACTAATAGTGGGATGATGTACAGATGATAAGTAGTATAAGTTCATGGGCAGAACAAATAATTATTGCGGTTATAATTGCAACGATTTTAGAAATGATTTTGCCTAAAGGAAATTCAAAAAAGTACATAAAAACAGTTATAGGAATATATATACTTTATACAATAATTTCACCAATAATAACATATATATCACGGAGGAGAGCTTAATATAGATTATGCAAAATATGAAAAATATTTTAAAGAATCTGATGAATATATATCAATGGAAGAAAAGTTTAATGAAGTGAACAATATGTCAATTGAAAATACATATAAGAGTGAACTAAAAAAACAAATTGAAAAGGATTTAGCAAAAGAAGAAATATATATAGAAGATATACTATTAGATATTAATTTAGAAACAGGCGAAATAACAAAAATAGATTTATACTTAACTAAGAATGAGAAAAATAAAACTAATACTATAATCATTGATAAAATAGAAATAGGTGAAGAAGAGCTTGAAACTAAAGAAAATAATTTGTCTGATAAAGAGGTTCAAAGCATAAAAAAATTATTAAATGAAAATTATGGTATAGAACTGGAAAATATAACTGTTAATTCTATGTAGGAGGATGCTTATGTTTAAAGAACAAATGAATAAAATAAAAAGTTTAATATCAAATAAAAAGGAGGGGGATAGTACAAATAAAAACGGAAAAAAGAAAATAGATAATTTATTTGCTTTTTTAATCATATTGATAATAACTCTTATTGCTATAAACTTTATACTTAAAAGTGACGAACCCAAAAGTGAAAATGTCGATTCTCCATATAAGGAATTAGCAGAAGAAGGGAGGAAAGAGGAAGAAAATATAGATGATGAATTAGAAACAAGAATAGAAAATATATTAGGAACAATGTCAGGAGTTCGGAAAAGTAAAAGTACTTGTTACATATTCTAAAACTTCAGAAGTTGTTGCAATGTACAATGAAAATAATTCTTCCTCACATACTTCTGAAACTGATTCTGAAGGAGGAACTAGAGTGTCTGATGAAGAAACTACAAATAAAGAGGTGATTTTTACAGATGAAAACGGCACGAGTGTACCTGCAACTCAGACTATTGTAAATCCTAAAGTAGAGGGAGTCGTTATTACGGCAGAAGGAGCCAATAATGCAGAAGTCAAGGCAAATATAATACTTGCGGTAGAAGCGGTTACAGGTGTGCCAACACATAAAGTACAAGTTTTTAGTATGAATTGAAAGGAGATTTAGATTATGAAAATTTTTAAGAAAAACCAATTAGCACTTTTAGTGATTTCATTAATGCTAATTACAGCAGGATATTTGAATTACAGTGCAACACATGGATTAGCAGAGGAAGCGGACAGCTCATTAGATCTTGCTCAAATAGGAGATGCAGAACTTGTAAGTTCTAATATAATTGACGGAAATAATATTGTAGCAGAAAATGCAGATACTACAAGTAACAATATAGTAACAAACGAGATTTCAACAAATACTGATATAAATAATGAAAGTAATGACTATTTTACAACTTCTAAACTAGAAAGAAATGTAATGTATTCACAAATGATAGAAAGATATCAAGAAGTTTTAGAAAGTACAAATGCATATACAGAGCAGAAAGCCATTGCTCAAGAAGAGATAAACAAAATAAATGATATACAAAATGCAATAATGATAGCTGAAAATTTACTTTCTACAAAAGGATTTAAAGAAAATATTATTTTTGTAAATGATGATAGCATAAGCATAATAATTGGCAAAGAGGAACTTTCACAAGACGAGATTGCTCAAATACAAAATATAGTATCAAGAGAATTAAAAGCAGAAATTGATAATATACATATTTCAACAAAATAAAATTAAGCAAAGGTAAGTACTAGATAAAAATTATATAGTACTTATTTTTATTATTTATTTGCATGTTAAAAATAGGTGCAAAAAATTACCAATAAAAATATTAAAAAATTTTTAAAAAAAGTGTTGACTTTGTTTAGTGATTATGTTATTATAATTATACACTAATTCGAAACGATAAAACATATTAAAAAGTGTATATATTTTAGTATACAAACTAGTAATATTTAAGGTTAACAAAAAGAAAATTTGCAGTTCAATTACTGGTTTTTATTTTGCCCTAAAATAGGCAAAATAAAAAATGAAAAACTTTTAAAAAAGTGTTGACAAACGTTTTTGAAAAGTGTATAATATAAAAGTTCCTCAACAAGAGGAAGAAAAAGTACATTGAAAAGTAAACAAAAAATCCTTTAAGAGACCAAGCGGAAATATATGTGAAAACATATATGAAGTATAAAGAAATGATGAAATAAAAAGAGTTAGAAAAACTCAAGAGATAGCAAATTTAAATTTGCAAGAGCTCGAAGGAAGAAGCGAGCAATACTTTTCGAAGAAGAAACGAGTTATGCAAGGAAGACAAACAAAAATCGACGAGATAGTACGTGTGTACATCGAGGAGATTTTTAGTGAAGTCTGACACAGCAGAACGAAGTTTATTGTTCGAAAATAATTTGAGAGTTTGATCCTGGCTCAGGATAAACGCTGGCGGCGCACATAAGACATGCAAGTCGAACGGACTTAACCTCTTGCTTGCAAGAGGAGCGGTTAGTGGCGGACTGGTGAGTAACACGTAAGAAATCTGCCTATCAGAGGGGAATAACAGTGAGAAATCATTGCTAATACCGCATATGCCATAATTATCGCATGATAGTAGTGGGAAAGAAGCAATTCGCTGATAGATGAGCTTGCGGCTGATTAGCTAGTTGGTGAGGTAACGGCCCACCAAGGCGACGATCAGTAGCCGGACTGAGAGGTTGAACGGCCACATTGGGACTGAGATACGGCCCAGACTCCTACGGGAGGCAGCAGTGAAGAATA
>CALXJN010000004.1 GCA_944388635.1 uncultured Clostridia bacterium | reverse complement strand
AATGGTTATATTTCTTAGATAATCCTGAATCTGAGAGGGTGAAGCAAATAATGAAAACAAATAAAGAGATAAAAACAGCAAAAGAAAAGCTAAATCAAATAAGTCAAGATGAAAAAATGAGAAGAATAGCAGAGTTGAGGCAAAAAGCTATAATGGATGAAAAAGCAATATATAGAAAAGGTAACGAAGTTGGATTTGCAGAAGGAGAAAAACAAGGAATAGCAAAAAGAAATAATGAAATAGCTAAAAAGATGAAAGATAAAGGAATGGGTACAGAAACTATAGCTGAGATGACAGGATTAACGAAAGAAGAAATTGAAAAGCTATAATTTAGATAGCATAAAATAAATTTTCCAAATATAAAAAATACAAAATTTTGGCAGAAAATGGCGGCTACTCACTTACACTAAAATAGGACTTTGTATTTCATTAATGTATACAAGAAAGCTCGGGAGAAATCTCGAGCTTTTTTCAAGAGAGCTTGCAGTTTGGGACGGTTCTGAATGACCGAAGATTTAAAAAAAATATATTAAATCATTTTGACCATTTTAGATGCAATCAAAATGGCAAGCAAAACACATTAAATAAGTATGGAATATTTTTGTGTTTTATGATATTATTGTTTTACTTGTCTATAATGTTGAGTAGTTTTATTTAAATAGAGTAGGAGTTGGATTTTATGGTATACAAATCTAGGTATCAAACACCGGATGAGTTTTCTAATATTTTAATGATTAGTGACGGAGAATTTTTAACAGGTTTATGGTTTGAAGGTTCAAGAGATACAGCAAAACATGAAGTAGATTGTGAAGAAAGAGAATTAACTATATTTAGCGAAACAAAAAAATGGCTTGATATATATTTTAGTGGCAAAGAACCAGATTTTATACCAAAATATAAAATAAACAATTTAACTCCATTTAGAAAAGAAGTTATAGATATAATGCTTACAATATCTTTTGGAGAAACCATAACATACAATGATATTTCAAAAATTATTGCTAGGAATAGAGGAATAAAAAGAATGTCTAGCCAAGCGGTCGGCGGAGCTGTGGGGTGGAACCCAATATGCATTATAATTCCTTGCCATAGAGTTGTCGGTACAAACGGCAGTCTAACAGGATATGGTGGAGGTATAAAGAATAAACTAGCATTATTATCTTTAGAGAAAAATGATATGAGTAAATTTTTTATTCCTAAAAGGGGTACAGCGTTATGAATAGATGTAGTTGGTGCAATTTAAAAAATGATTTATATATGAAGTATCATGATGAAGAATGGGGAAAGTTAAATTTAGAAGATAGATATTTATTTGAAATGTTAATATTAGAATCATTTCAGGCTGGGCTATCTTGGGAGTGTGTACTAAATAAAAGAGAATATTTTAGAATGGCATTTGACAATTTTGATATAGATAAAATTTGTAATTATGATGATGATAAAATACAAAAATTACTAGAAAACAAAAATATTATAAGGAATAAATTAAAAATAAAAGCTACTATAAATAATAGCAAGATTTTTAAAGAGATACAAAATGAATATGGCTCTTTTCATAATTACTTAAAAACATTTACCAAAGATATAATTATTTATGAAGTGAATAAAACTACAAATAAATTATCAGATGAATTATCAAAAGATTTACAAAAAAGAGGAATGAAATTTGTAGGCAGCACAATTATTTATTCCTATTTACAAGCAATAGGAATAATTTATTCTCATGAAAAGGAATGTTTTTTGTATAAAAGTTTGAATTAAACTCAAATCTAAAACAGCAAAAGCAAAGTTTGCCATTTAAATCGCAAACTATCTAAAAATTCTTGTAATATTATTGAATTTCATGAATATATATATTACATAAGCATAATACATATTTACAAATAGCAGAAACAATGATAAAATACTTGATATTAAAACTAACAAAGAGATTATACAAAACTTTAATTATCTAAATGTCGGAGGAATATATGTTATACAGAATGGATAAAAAAGAAGATGTCATGTATATAGCACAATATGGAAAAGCTTATGGTACAGTTCTTTTGCAAAAGTTATTACCAAAGATAAATAAAACTAAAAATTTATTTGTATTAGATAGTTATGAAGAGTTTAAAAAAATCGAAAATGAATTGCCAGAAGTTTTTACTTGTAGAGCAGATGCAAAAACAGGAGAGAAGGCAACTCTTAGAGTAGAAGGAAATTTTGTTAAAAAAGAAAATGTAGAAGAATACATAAGAAGAGTAAAACAAAGTAACCCAAACCGGAGTGGTTTTGTGCATTAATACAGAAGAAGGAACGCAAGAAAAAGTGAAAACGGACGGGGCTTTCAACGTCTATTTTAATGTATATGATAAACTATATATTGATTTTCTTGGAAGAGGCTTTGATATGGGAGCAATAACTAAAGGAAAAGAAAATCATGAAACTTGGACAATTGATTGGGAGGACATTTTATTTGTAACACCTAGAAACATGAATAGATATAGGAAGCATATAATATCAGATAAAGATTATCTTGAATCTGCTAGGCGAAGATTACAACATTTAATTAATATAGGGTATAGCAAAGAAGAAATAAGAGGTAAAATACCAAGAACTTATTCTCAAATGCCTGACTCAGTAAAAGAAATGTTATTAGACGAAATAATCATTCCACTTTATATCAAACAAGATGAACTTGCAAGGCATGGTCTTAGATCTTTTGGAGTGCAAGGAATGATTTTAAATCATGAACTTTTTCCTATTGAAATTAATAGAGAAGTAAGATTTGCTGAAAAGTCAGTATTCGAAAGAAAAGATGAACCTGAAATAGGGGATTAAAAGTGTACGGAGGGTTTTATGGAAATAATAGTTGGAACTATTATATTAAAAGAAAATAAAATTTTAATGGTAAAAGAAGCAAAAAAAGAATGCCATGGAAAGTGGTCGTTTCCTGCAGGTCATTTAGAACAAAATGAAACTATATTTGCCGGAGCAGAAAGAGAAACATATGAGGAAACAGGTTGTAAAGTAAAACTAAAAAAAGCATTTCCTGTATTACTTCATACTACACGGAAATAGAGATATTATTATGATGTATTTTTTATCTAACTTAGTATCAGAAGACTTAGAATATAAGACAGAAGAAATATTAGAAAGAAATTGGATAGATATTAATCAAATAAAAAATATGAAAAGTGAAGAATTTAGAAGTTATCCAGTTGTAGAAAGAATAATTGAAAACTTGGAAAAACAAAATTTATTTAATTTAGAAATGTTAGTAAATTTGCCTAAAATTTAATGGAATGGAGGTAGATTTATGCGAAATAAAATGAACTTAAATGTTATGGCAGAAAATGATGAAGAAGAGAAAATTGAAAATTATCTTAATTTATTACATAATAGTCAAGAGATAAAGAATTTCTTAGATAATATGGAACAAGAATCTAAAAAAAGAAATGTATATAAATATAGAGCAAGAATAAAAGATATAAAATCAGCAATTAGAACATATAGAATAAACCATAAAAAGTTAGAAGAGGCACATGATTATATTGGGATTTCATTTATAACAAATAATGAAAACGAAATTTATGGAATAGTAGAAGATTTAAAGAATATTTTATCTAATTATGAACTAATAGATTTTGTTCCAGAAGAAATGATATATTCTCCACTAGTATATATAAAATGGGTTCCACCACTTGGGTTTAACATATTTGCACATGAAAAGTTATTGCAAAATCAAATGGAAGTACCAATAGAAATAAGAGTATGTTCAAAAGAAGCATTTATTTCAGAACAAGCAGCATATTATTCAATCCAAAAGAATGATACAATAAAAATGCCGATAGAAGAGAAAAACAATTTAAGAAATATTGTACAGCATATTACATATAAATTAGCTTTATTAACGATGAGAGACTTAACAAAAGAAGAAATTATTAAGCATAGACAAGAATTAAAAAATATAATTAATAAAAATGAAAAGTTTTTAAAGCAAAATTATGAGCTATGTAAAGATGCAATATTAGATTTAGGAAGACTTATATATAGATGCGTAAATGAGAGTGAAATCATAGAGCATGAGACAAAATTAACAAAAGAAGAGATAGATGATATAGACGACAGCTTAAAGCAAACATTTGATAGACTACTAGAAAATAGTCAAAAGAATATTATAGATAAAATCTGTCTGGCAATACAAAAAATAAAATTAATAAAATATGAAACTTTGAACGAAGAGTTTGATAAATATAAAGCAGTATAATTATAAGTAAAAAGGATTAACGATTTTCTAGTCGTTAGTCCTTTTTGCAATCTAAAATCTGTATGATTGAATGTACAAACTTTAAGAAAAATGACAAAAAAACTTGTAATTATTGAAAATATTGGTATAATATAAGAGAAAATAAATTTTAAGAGACTAAAGAAAGGAAGAAGAATAATGGAAAAAGTTGCAATACTTGCAAATGGCGGGGATGTTTCAGGCTTTAATGCTGTTATTAGAGGAATTGTAAAAACAGCAGAACAAAACAATATTAAATGTTATGGAATAATAGAAGGTTACAAAGGTTTACTTGAAAATAACTTTGTAGAATTAAATTCATATACAAATGCTTCAGGAATATTAGATAAAGGAGGTTCAATAATAGGTTCTTCAACAAATGCAAATGTATTTAATTACAAAGTAGAAGAAAATGGAGAAACAGTATATAAAGATTTATCAGATATATGTGTAGAAAATGCTAAAAAAGATGGATTTGACTGTATATTTACATTAGGAGGAGACGGAACACAAAAGTCAGCAAGAGATTTATATCTAAAAGGACTAAATGTAATAGGAGTTCCAAAGACTATAGATAACGATGTTGCATGTACAGATATTACTTTTGGGTATAATACAGCCGTATCTGTTGCAATGGAAGCATTAGATAGATTACATTCAACAGGAGAAACACACCACAGAGTAATGGTACTTGAAGTTATGGGAAGATATGCTGGCTGGATAGCACTCGAATCAGCTATAGCAGGAGGAGGAGATGTTGCATTAATACCAGAGATTCCATTTGATATAGATAAAGTTGCAGATAAAATAAAAGAAAGAATATCAAAAGGAAAGAGGTTTAGTTTAGTAGTTGTTGCAGAAGGAGCTATGCCAAAAGGTGGAGAAGTTACTGTAAAAGGAACAAGAGATAATGGCTCAGGTGTTGACAATACGAAACTTGGCGGAATTGGAGAAAAAGTTGCAGCTAAACTTCAAGAATTAACAGGATTAGAAGCAAGAAATACAACACTTGGATATATGCAAAGAGGGGGAACACCTACAGCATTTGATAGAGTGCTTTCTACAAAATATGGCGCAAAAGCAATGTCACTCGCACTAGAAGGAAAATTCGGGGTACTTGCCGTTTTAAAAAATGGAAAGTTAGATTCAGTTCCACTAGAGGATGTTGTTGGAGAAAATAAGAAGATAGGCGCAGTTTCAGGAAATACAAAGGAAAGCAATTTAAGAAGAGTTACTATGGATGATGATTTAGTAAAAACAGCTAGGTGCATAGGAATATGCTTAGGAGATTAAAACAGAGCTTTTGTAGGAGGTTTAAGTAGTGCTAGATTTTAAAGAAAAGATATCCATATTAGTTGCAAATGCAACTAATATGGATTGCATGGAAATAAATAATACAATAGAAATTCCGAAAGAAAAAAATATGGGAGATTACGCTTTACCATGTTTTAAATTTGCAAAGATACTAAAAAAAGCGCCTCAAGTAATTGCAAATGAAATAAATGATAAAATAAAAAATATTGAAAATGAAATAATAGAAAAAACAGAGGTTGTTAACGGATATCTAAATTTTTACATAAATCAGAAGTTGTTAGTAGAAAATGTATTAACTGAATTTGATAGCAAAAAGAAAAATTATGGAAAATCTGATTTTGGAAAAGATAAAAACATAGTTATAGATTATTCATCTCCAAATATTGCAAAGCCATTCCATATAGGACATTTAAGAACTACTTTAATCGGAAATGCTTTATATAAAACATATAAATATCTAGGATACAATACAATTGGAATAAATCATTTAGGTGATTATGGTACTCAATTTGGCAAAATGATAGAAGGATATAAAAGGTGGCATAACGAATATACATTTGAAAATCCAATAGAAGACTTAACAGACATTTATGTAAGAATAAATGAACTTTGTAAAGAAGATGAAAGTGTTCTAGAAATATGCAGAAATAATTTTAAAAAATTAGAAAATAAAGAAGAATATGAAGTAGAACTTTGGGAAAAGTTTAAAGAACTTAGCCTTAAAGAATTTAATAAAATATATGATTTATTAGATATAAAGTTTGATTCTTTAAATGGGGAAGCATTTTATTCTGATAAAATAGATGAGGTTATAGATATTTTAGAAAAGTCAGGAAAACTTGTAGAATCAGAAGGCGCAAGAATAATTGATTTAACTGATAAAGGAATGCCACCATGTATTATATGTAAATCAAATGGCTCTAGCATATATGCAACAAGAGATTTAGCAGCAATACTTTATAGAGCAAGGAATTATGACTTTGATAAATGTTTATATGTAGTTGCTTATGAACAAAATCTACATTTTAAACAAATATTTGAGGTGGCAAAATTACTTGGAATAGACGAAAAATATACAAATGGCTTAGAACATGTATCTTATGGTATGGTACATTTAAAATCTGGCAAAATGTCTACACGTGAGGGAAATGTCATAAAAGTAGCAGATCTACTTAACGAAGCAATACAAAGAGCAGGAAAAATTATTGAAGAAAAGAACCCTAATTTACAAAATAAAGATGAAATTGCTAAAAAAGTAGGTATAGGAGCAGTTATATTTAACGATTTAGCAAATAGCAGAATTAAGGATGAAGTTTTTGATTGGGATACTATACTTAATTTTCAAGGCGAAACTGGACCGTATATACAATATATATATGTAAGAACCAAAAGCATAATTGATAATGCAGGCTTTATACCTAATATGCAAGATATAGACATAGCTGAATTATTAAATGAAGAAGGTATAGAAATAATTAAAAGTATATACAATTTTGACGAGGTATTAAAAAGTGTTACTCAAAAGAATGAACCATATTTATTAAGCAAATTCCTAATAGAACTTGCAAAAGAGTATAGTGCTTTTTATAATAATTATAAAATTCTAACAGAAGATAAAAAACAAGCAAATGCAAGACTATATTTAACATATATGGTAAACACAGTATTAGAGATAGGTGCAGGCCTTCTTGGAATAAAAATGCCAGATAGAATGTAAATGTTATGTGAAAATATACAATTTTTGTTGCTTTTTGTCTAAAAAAGGAATATAATTTAAAATATCTTTGTAAAATAAAAAAACTAAAGGAGGCTCTTATGGCTGGGAAGCGAATGAGAACTGAAAATGAAGCAGACGAAAATGATATACCAAATTCAGTTAAAAATATGAAAAAGAAATCAAAAAAGAAAAAGAAAAAACATACTTTTTTAAAAGTAGTATTAGTATTACTTGCAATAATAGTGATTCTAATAGGTGTGCTCGTTGGATATGTATATAGTAAATGGGCAAGAGTTGAACACGAGGATATTGATGAAAGTCAAATCGAAGTAAATGAAGGAATAGAGACAACAGGTTATAGAAATATAGTATTATTTGGAGTTGATTCAAGACAAAACAGTTATGAACATACTTTAAGTGATTCTATTATGATAATAAGTATAAATCAAGACACACATAAAGTAAAAATTGCATCAGTATATAGAGATACATATGTTAAAATGGGAAGTTCATACGACAAATTAACACATGCATTTTCTAAAGGTGGACCAACACTATCTTTAAGTACTCTTAATACAAACTTAGATTTAGATTTAAAAGAATATGTTGCTGTTAACTTTAATGTCGTAGTAGATGTTGTTGATGCAGTTGGTGGAGTAGAAATTGAAATTGAACCAGCAGAAATAAAATATATAAATGGATATATTGATGAAGTAAATAGTGTTACAGGTCATAATTCAAAACATATAACTAAATCAGGAACATATAACTTAGATGGTGTACAAGCTGTTGCATATTCAAGAATAAGGTATACATCAGGCGGAGACTATAAGAGAACTGAGCGTCAAAGAGATGTATTAGATGCAGCATTCCAAAAAGTTAAGAAAATGAATTTAATTGAATTAAACAATTTAGCTGATATTGTACTTGATGAAATTTCAACAAACATATCAATGACTCAAATAATAGGGCTACTTTCACAAGTTGCAAATTATGACATAGAAGATACAATAGGCTGGCCAGAAACTAAAGGATATCAACCAGATAAAGTTTGGTATGGTGCTCCTGTAAACCTTGAAAAACAAGTACAAGAACTTCATAAATTCCTATTTGATGAAGAGGATTATCAAGTTTCTACAACTGTTAAAAATATAAGTGATACAATAATAAAAAAGACAGGATATAAATAAAATTAAATGGTATAGGAATTTAAAAATCCTATACCATAAATTTTTAAAATTTAATTTTTAATGTTGACTTTTTTCATATTTTAATAGATAATTAATATGTTAGTTACTAAAGAATTAAACACACATTGTGTGTAAAGATACAAAGGGAGGAAATTTTATGTATTTATTCAATAGAATAACAGTTAATCCACAACTACCAAAAAGAATAAATAAATTATCAGTTATAGCAAACAATTTGTGGTGGTCATGGAATACAGACTTTTTAAAGTTATTCAAGAAAATCGATATAGATTTATGGGAAAATATTGGCAAAAACCCAGTTAAATTCTTAAAACTAGTACCACAAGAAAAATTAGAAGAATATTCAAAAAACAACGAATTTTTGAAAGAATATGACAGAGTAGTTAATAATTTTGAAGATTACATGAATAGTAAAAATACATTTTTTTCAAAAAAATATCCAGAAAATAGAAATGATTTAATTGCATATTTTTCAGCAGAATATGGCTTAGATGAAATTTTGCAAATATATTCAGGAGGACTTGGAATCTTATCAGGAGACCACCTAAAAGCCGCAAGTGATTTAGGAGTACCACTTGTTGGAGTTGGACTTTTATATAAAAAAGGATATTTTCACCAAGTAATAAATGGATATGGAAGACAAGAGAACGTTTATAGAGATATAGACCTAGCAGATTTGCCAATAAACCTAGTAAAAGATGAAAAAGGTAATGATTTAATAATTGAATCAAGAATACAAAGAAAAAGATTATATTTAAAAGTATGGCAAATAAATGTAGGTAGAGTTAAATTATATCTATTAGATTCGGACATAGATGAAAATGTTGACCAAGACTTTAGAGAAATAACTAAATATTTATATGGTGGAAATCAAGAAACTAGAATTAGACAAGAAATAGTTCTTGGTATGGCTGGAACACATCTTTTGAAAAAATTAAACTTAAATCCAACTGTATATCACATGAACGAAGGGCATTCAGCATTCTTAATACTAGAACTTGCAAGAGAGTTGGTAGAAGAAAAACAATTATCTTTTAGAAATGCAGCAACAATAATATCTTCAAAGACAGTATTTACAACACATACACCAGTGCCAGCTGGAAATGATATATTTCCAATAGATTTAATGGAAAAATATTTCAAAAATTTCTGGCCAAGACTTGGAATCGGAAGAGAAGAATTTTTAAGACTTGGAATGAACCCAAAAGAAGAATTAGAACCAGGATTTAATATGGGTATATTTGCTCTTAAACTTTCAGGCAAGAAAAATGGTGTTAGTAAATTACATGGAAGTGTTTCAAGAGAATTATTTAGTGATGTATGGCCAGACATTTCTGCAAATGAGTCGCCAATAGGCTATGTAACAAATGGAGTTCATACGTGTTCATGGCTTGCACCATCAATAAAAGAATTATATAATAAATACTTGACACCATATTGGCAAGATAATATACATTCACCAAACACTTGGAATAAGATAAATAATATTCCAGACCAAGAATTATGGGAGACACATTATAAAAGAAAAGCAAGACTTCTAAAAATTGTAAGAGACAATACAATTAACAGATTAAGAAGATATGGAATGCGATATGAAGAAATAATGGATATAGTTTCAAAGCTAAGTCCAGATATATTGACAATAGGTTTTGCTAGAAGGTTTGCAACATATAAAAGAGGAACTTTAATATTTAGAGATTTAGAAAGAATAACAGAAATCTTAAATAATAGTAAAACTCCTGTACAAATAATATTTGCAGGTAAAGCACATCCAAGAGATATAGAAGGACAGGAATTAATAAGACAAATACATGAAATTTCTATGAAACCACAATTCAAAGGAAAAATATTTTTACTTGAAGACTATGATATAGCAATGTCAAGATATTTGATAAGTGGAGTTGATGTATGGTTAAATAACCCAAGAAGACCAATGGAAGCATCAGGAACGAGTGGTCAAAAAGCAGCTATTAATGGTGTAATTAACTTTTCTATACTTGACGGCTGGTGGGTAGAAGGATATAACAAAGAAAATGGTTGGATTATTGGACAAAATAAAGACTACGATTCATACGATATTCAAGATAATGATGATTCAAGAAGCATATATGATACTTTAGAAAATAAGATTATTCCAGCATATTATAATAGAAAAAATGGAGAAAACTATTCTAGAGTATGGATAAGAATAATGAAAAATTCTATAATTTCAACTGGTTGGCAATATAGTACAGCAAGAATGCTAATAGATTATTTGGAAAAAATGTATTTACCACTTTGCAATTTATATAAAAACTATTATTCAGACATAGAAAATGTAATAAGACTAAATGCTTGGATAGACGATATTAAGACAAGGTGGGATAAGATAAGAATTGTAGAATTAAACAACTTAAATAATGTAACAATAGATGCAGGAAACAGTATAGAAGTAAAATGTGAGGTAGACCTTCAAAATATAAATCCTGAAAACATTTCTGTTCAAGTATATTCTGGTAAAGTCCTAGAGAATGGAATACTAGAAGACATAAAAATAACAGAAATGGAAAAACTATTTAAAGATAGTAATATATATGTTGCTAAAATTTCGCTTTCAACAGGTGGAAACTATGGTTATACATTTAGGGTTATGCCAAAGCATGAAATGATATTAGATGCACAGAATTTAAACCTTATCAAATGGATGACAGAAGAAATGCAAAAAGCACCAGAAGAAGAAGTAAAAGAAAAAGTGGAACAAGAAAAAACAAATGAACAAACACAACCAGAAAACACAGAAACAAATGAAGAAGGCAATAACTTAGAAACTCAAGAAGAAATAAAGAAACTAGACGGAACTAAAGCAGAAGATATAAATTTATTAGCAGAAAGTACATCAGAAACAAAACAGGTATAATTATAACTTTTTACGAAAAATTAAGCTAAAGTATTGCAAAG
The DNA here is from genome assembly GCA_944388635.1 of uncultured Clostridia bacterium. GTDB lineage: Bacteria > Bacillota > Clostridia > TANB77 > CAG-508 > JAAWPK01. The sequence goes on along the minus strand of CALXJN010000004.1, from coordinate 8,204 downwards.
TATAGTTATAAACATATATAATAATATAAGTAAAAGCTTATAAAGTAAAACTCAAAATAAATTAATAAACGAAAGAAGAGGGGGTGCAAAAATGCCAGTGATAGATTTAACAAACCCATTAACAGTTTTTCTATGTTTAGCTGCAATAGTTGCTGCAATCTTTTTAGGACATGAAATAAAAAGATCAGTAGTGCCAGCAATAGCTTTGGTATTATGTATGGGATTACTTATAATGCATACAGTACAACTATTTGCTTTTGGAGACTTCTATGCAAATTACAGAGTTATTCTTTCTACATCTATGCTATATGATTTCGGATTTGTACTTGTTACATATCTTGCATATCTATGGATAGATGATATAGAAGCAAAACATAGAAACAAAAAAAGTATTGATAATAGCTTAGACTGGTTCTGGAGCAAAATATAATTTGAAGAAGGGATGTACATGAATAAAGAAACATTTTATATTACAACACCAATTTATTATCCAAGTGGAAAATTCCACATAGGAACAGCGTATACTACTGTTCTTGCAGATACAATAAACAAATATAAAAAGCTTAGAGGTTATGATACTAGATTTATAACAGGACTTGATGAGCATGGACAAAAAATAGAAGAAGTAGCTAAAAAATTAGGAAAGACACCAAAAGAACACGTAGATAAAATGGCAGAAGACGCAAAAAAATTATGGAAAACTATGGATATTGAATACGATGACTTTATTCGTACAACAGAAGATAGACATATTGAACTAGTAGAAAAAGTTTTTGACAGATTAATGGAGCAAGGAGACATATACAAAGGCGAGTATGAAGGCTGGTATTGTACTCCTTGTGAGACGTACTTTACAGACACACAATTAGTAGACGGAAAATGTCCTGATTGTGGAAGAAATGTAAAGAAAATGAAAGAAGAAGCATACTTCTTCAATATGAAAAAGTATACAGATAGACTTATAAAATTCTATGAAGAAAATCCAAATTTCATAGAACCAGAAGCAAGAAAAAATGAATTATTCAACAATTTCTTAAAACCAGGGTTAGAAGATTTATGCATAACAAGAACAAGTTTCGACTGGGGAATAAAGGTAAAAAAAGATCCAAAACATGTTATATATGTATGGTTAGATGCATTGCTTAATTATTTAAGTGCACTTGGATATTTATCAGAAGATGATAGTCTATTTAAAAAGTATTGGCCACCAACACTTCAAATTGTTGGAAAAGACATAATAAGATTTCATGGCATATATTGGCCAATATTTCTTATGGCACTTGAATTACCACTTCCAAAGAAAATATATTCACACGGTTTTATCATGATGAAAGACCGGTAAGATGTCAAAATCTAAAGGAAATGTTGTATATCCAGATATGTTAGTTGAAAGATATGGACTAGATGCAACAAGATATTTCTTACTTAGAGAATTTTCATTTGGACAAGATGCAGTATTTTCACCAGAAGGATTTGTTGAAAGATATAATTTTGATTTATGTAATGACCTTGGAAACTTACTAAATAGAACAATAGGCATGATGAATAAATATTTTGAAGGTAATATTCCAAAATATAGTGGATATGTAACTGAATTTGACCAAAAGTTAGAAGAAGAAACAATTGCATATACTGACAAAGTAGAAGAATATATGGAAAATTATCATATAAATAGCGCACTAGAAGAAATTTGGAAAATAATTTCTATAACAAATAAATATATAGATGAAACAATGCCTTGGGTTCTAGTAAAAGAAGAAAAAACAGAAGAACTATCTTCAGTAATGTATCATTTAGTAGAAAATTTAAGAAAAGTAGCTATAATGTTAAAGCCTATTATAGCAAATACATCAAATGAAATGTTAATTCAACTTGGCATAAATGATAAAAACTTAATCTCATGGGAAAATATAAAAGAATATAACCTACTAACAGGAGATTATAAAACAATAGAAAAAGGTAATCCACTCTTTATGAGATTAGATAAAGATATAGAAATAGAATATATAAAAGCACAAATGAAAGCTTAGGTTATATGCAGTAGATTTACATATCTACTGCTATTTTCAAAATAAATTTCGGTCATTTGGGATGGTTCTGTTTGATCGAAAATAATTTAATATTTTATTTTTAAAAAAATTTTAGATTTTTGGTCAAACAGAACCGTCCCAAATGACCGAAAAATTAAAGAAAGGATAGAAAAATGGGAAGATTAATAGTAATAGACGGAACTGACGGAAGTGGAAAACAAACACAGTTAGAAATATTAGAAAATAATTTAAGAAAGAATAATATTGAATATAGAAAAATAAACTTTCCAAATTATAATTCTCCTTCTTCAAGTTTAGTTAAAATGTATTTGTCAGGCGAATTTGGTGAAAATGCGGATGAAATAAGCCCATATATTGCATCAAACTTTTTTGCGGCAGATAGATATGCAACCTACAAAAAAGAATTAGAGGAATATTATGAAAAGGGTGGACTAATACTTGCAGATAGATATACAACAGCTAATATGATACATCAGGCAGGCAAAATAAAAGATAAAGAAGAAAGAGAAAAATTCTTAAAATGGCTTTGGAATTTAGAATTTAATATATATAAAATTCCAGTACCAACAAAAGTATTTTTCTTAAATATGCCACCAGAGTATGTACTTAAACTTATCGAAAATAGAAAAAATAAATTTGACAAAGAGGCTAAAAAAGATATACATGAGAGCAATAAAGAATATCTAAAAGAAAGTTATGAAGCAGCTGTAGAACTTGCAAAAGAATACAACTGGACTGAAATTAAATGTGTAAAAAATGGAAACATACGAACAAGAGAAGAAATTGGAAATGAAATTTTTGAAGATGTAAAGAAAATAATTTAACTACGCATAATTAATTATATGGAGGATGTATGAAAATAGGTTTCTTTGGAGGATGTTTTAACCCGCCAACAAATGCACATATAAATTTGGCTAAAAAAGTTCTAAAAAAGTGCGATATTGATAAGATTATTTTCGTTCCAGTTGGAGATTTCTATAGAAAAAATGAACTTGCCTCAGAAAAAGACAGATATAATATGTTAAAAATTGCCATTAGAGATTCAAAAAACTTAGAGGTTTCAGATTTAGAATTAAACAGAAAAGAGAAATTATATGCAACAGATATATTTAAAATAATAGAAGAAAAATATCTTGGAAATGATATATTTTTTATTATGGGAGCAGATAATTTTATTAATATAGCAAAATGGAAAAATGCACAAGAATTAATAGAGAAATATAGTTATATAATTTTAAGTAGAAAAAATATAGAAATTGAAAAATATATAAATGAAGATGAAATTATAAAAAAATATAAAAGCAAAATTCAAATTGTAGAAAATGATAATTATATATCTTCAAGTGCAACTGAATTTAGAGATAAAGTTAGAGATTACAATGAATATAACCAAGAGATAGTTCCAGATGAGGTTATTGATTATATTATAGAAAATGGATTATATAAATAAATTTTACATATTTTATTATAAAATTTCAAAAAAATTGACAAAAGTACCCAAATATGTGATAGAATATATAAGAATTTTATATTATGGACATTTGTGTCCGGACGGAGGTTTAAGATGAGTGACGTAAAATACAAACGTGTTTTATTAAAACTAAGTGGAGAAGCACTTGCAGGAAACAACAAAACAGGAGTATATGCAGATGTAATAGGAAGAATATGTGATGAAATTAAAAAAGTAGTAGACTTAGGAGTACAAGTTGGAATAGTAGTAGGAGGCGGAAACTTCTGGAGAGGAAGATATGGACATCAAATGGAAAGAACAACATCAGACTATATGGGAATGCTTGCAACAACAATGAACGGATTGGCACTTCAAGACACACTTGAAGCAAGAGGTATAAAAACAAGGCTACAAACAGCTATAGAAATGAGACAAATAGCAGAACCATATATTAAAAGAAAAGCAATCAAGCATTTAGAAAATGGTAGAGTAGTAATATTTTCTTGTGGAACAGGAAACCCATATTTTACAACAGATACTGCAGCAGCATTAAGAGCCGCTGAAATTGATGCCGAAGTAATTTTGCTTGCAAAAACAATAGACGGAGTATATTCAGCAGATCCAAAAATAGACAAAACAGCAGTAAAATATGACAAGATAAGTTATTTAGACATTTTAAATAAAGACTTAAAAGTAATGGATTCAACAGCAACATCTTTATGTATGGATAATAATATACCACTTAGAGTATTTGCAATAGAAGATCCAGAAAATATTGTTAGAGTTGTTAAAGGCGAGAATATTGGAACAATAGTAGAGTAGAGTGATATAAATTTAGAAAGGAAAGAAAAGAAAATGGATTTTAGTAAAATAGAAGAAAAAATGGATAAAACAATCAGTGTACTTGCAGAAAATTTTTCAGAAGTAAGAGCAGGTCGTGCAAATCCTGCAATACTTAATAAGGTAAAAGTAGATTATTATGGAGTTTCAACGCCAATAAATCAAGTAGCAGGAATCTCTGTCCCAGAGGCAAGATTAATAGTAATACAACCATGGGATATGAGCATATTAAAAGATATAGAAAAAGCAATTCTTGCATCTGACATTGGTATAACTCCAAATAATGACGGAAAAGTTATAAGATTATCATTCCCAGAGCTTAATGAAGAAAGAAGAAAAGAACTTGTAAAAGACATTAAGAAAATGGCAGAAGAAGCAAAAGTTTCTATTCGTTCATTAAGAAGAGACGGACTTGATGAGGCAAAAAAAGCTCAAAAAGACGGAGAAATTACAGAAGATGACCTAAGAAATGCAGAAACAGAAATACAAAAATTGACAGATAAAAAAGTTGAGAAAATAGATAGTTTGCTTGATAGTAAAGAAAAAGAAATAATGAACATATAATTATTTGGAAAATAATTGCGTTTTGAGGTTGTCAAACTATGGAGGAATTTAAAAATGAATTTTAAGGAAGAATTAAGTGAGTATGTAAAAATAGTAAACAATGAATTAGAAAAATATGTAAGAAGAGAAGAATGTCCTGAGACAAAGCTTAATTCTTCTATGGAGTATAGTTTAATTAGTTCTGCTAAAAGGCTAAGACCTATACTTATGATATCTTCATATAAATTATTTAAGAAGGATTTTGAAAGTGTATTTCCATATGCAGTTGCAATGGAAATGATACATAATTTTTCACTTATACATGATGATTTACCAGCAATTGATAATGACGATTTAAGACACGGAAAACCAACAAACCATAAGATGTTTAATGAACCTACAGCAATACTTGCAGGAGATGCACTTTTAAATAATGCATATTTAGTAATTAGTGAAGACTTAAAAAAAGAAAATAATCCAGAAAGATTAAAATTAAAGATAAATGCTTTTTCAGAACTAACTTTTGGAGTAGATAGAATGATAGCAGGTGAATATGTAGATACAGAATTTGAAGGACAAGAAATTTCAAATGAGTATTTAGAATATATGCATAATAATAAAACAGGAGCTTTAATAAGAGCTTCTGTAAGAATAGGAGCAATTTTAGCCGGAGCTGGAAAGACAGATTTAGAAAAATTAACAAATTATGCAGAAAAGATAGGCCTTGCATTCCAAATAAAAGACGATATATTATCAGAAATTGGTGATGAAAAAATTTTAGGAAAACCAGTTGGAAATGATAGAAAACTTGGAAAAGTAACGTTTGTAACAAAATACGGTTTAGAAGAAGCAAAAAAAATGTTAGACGATGTAACAAATGAAGCATTAAATAAAATTGAAGGTTATAAGGAAAAAGGAGAATTCTTAAAAGAACTTGCATTATACATAAAAAATAGAGAAAAATAAGGAGAAATAAGATGAATACTATTCCAAGGCATATTGCAATAATAATGGATGGAAATAGAAGATGGGCAAAAGAACATGGCTTAAGCACTAAGCTTGGACATAAAGAAGGTGCCGAAAATTTAAAAAGGATAGTAAGATATGCAAATAAAATAGGGATTGAATATCTTACAGTATATGCATTTTCCACTGAAAATTGGAAAAGAAGTGAAGAAGAAGTTGGAGCGTTAATGATACTTTTTAAAAATTACTTAGATGATTTAACGAAATCCGCAGATACAGAAAATATAAGGATAAAGTTTTTTGGACATATTGAAAGTTTATCAAACACACTTCAAAAAAGTATAAAAAAAGCAATAGAAAAAACTAAAAACAATACTGGAACAACGCTTTGTATAGCTTTTAATTATGGTGGAAGAGATGAAATAACAAAAGCTGTAAGAGAAATTGCAAAAGATGTAAAAAATGATATAATAAATTTAGATGACATAAATGAAAACTTGGTATCTAAGTATTTATATACAAAAGATGAACCAGATCCAGACCTTTTAATAAGAACAAGTGGAGAAATAAGATTAAGCAATTTTTTGCCATGGCAATTAGTTTATACAGAATTCGTATTTGCAGACAAATATTGGCCTGATTTTTCATCAGATGATTTAGATGAAGCAATAAAAACATATGAAAAAAGAAATAGAAAATTTGGAGGTAAATAATCCTATGGATATAAAAAGAATTCTAACATCAGTTTTAGGACTTCCACTAATTATTGTAATTTTTGTTTTTGGAAATGAAACAATAATAGATATACTTTTTGCAATAGTTTCTCTAATTGGTATTAGAGAATATTTCGGAGCTTTTGAAAAGGGGAAAAAAGCAAAGCCAATAAAGTGGATAGGATATCTAGTTGCACTTTCTATTGCAGTGCTTAGATTTTTTCATTTAGAATCAACACTTGTAGATATAGACACAGATATGCTTAATATGATGTTTTGTTTAGTCATTGTTTCTGTATTCATTGTATTTTTCAAAATATTAAATTCTGGCATGAAGACAACAATTATTGATGGAGCAGTAACAATATTTGGAATATTATATATACCAGTTATGCTATTATTTTTACCAATAATATATAGTCAAAAAAATGGTGAAATATTAATATGGTATGTAATTATATGTGGCTGGTGTACAGATATATTTGCATATTTGGCAGGAAAAACATTAAGTGCAAAAAAACATAAATTCAGCAAAATAAGTCCAAATAAATCAGTAGAAGGATGTATTGCAGGAGCAATTGGGGCAGTTGTAGTTTCACTAATATATACTATAATATGTAATACATATTTCTTTACTAATATATCATATATATATATTATACTTATATCATTATTACTTAGCATTATTGGGCAAGTTGGAGATTTTGCAGCCTCAAGTATTAAAAGATATAATGATATTAAAGACTACGGAAATTTAATACCAGGACATGGAGGAATTTTAGATAGAATAGATAGTATCCTATTTATTGCACCTGTTGCATATATATTACTAATGAATATATAAAATGAGTTTGGGAAAAAATAACAAGTAACCAAATTAAGGAGGAATGAAAATAAAATATGATAGATATTTTATTAGCTGTTTTAAAAACTTTAATATTACTTGGTATTTTAGTTATTGTACATGAAGGTGGACATTTTGTTGTTGCAAAACTTTGCAAAGTAAAGGTAAATGAATTCTCAGTAGGATTTGGAAAAGTACTATTTAGCAGACAAAAAGGAGAAACAAAATATTCATTAAGATTAATACCTTTAGGCGGATATGTAAGTATGGAAGGAGAAGAAGAACCTTCAAATGAAAAAGGTTCTTTTAGTAATACAAGTATATTAAAGAAAATCGCAATTATTTCAGCTGGAGCAGTTGTAAATATAATATTTGGAATACTCATATATTTTTTACTAATAACATTTATGTATGGAATAGAAATTGCAGCAAAAAGTACAATAGGATATGTTGGAGCGTTAGGAGAAACTATAAAGATACTTTTTACAGGTGGAACTACAATAGATGATTTAGCAGGACCGATAGGAGTTGCAACTATTGTATCTCAAACTTCAGGAATAACAGATTTTATATATTTATTATCAGTTATATCGTTATCACTTGGAATTACAAACCTTATACCAATACCACCATTAGACGGAGGTAAATTATTAATATATATTATAGAATTTATAAAAAGAAAACCATTGAAACAAGAAACATCATTAAAAATACAAATGGCAGGTTTTGTATTTATAATGGGGTTATCTTTGTTTGTTATGTATAATGATGTCATAAGAATAATTTAGAAAATAATT
>CALXJN010000003.1 GCA_944388635.1 uncultured Clostridia bacterium | reverse complement strand
ACAACTCTTTCAAGTTCTCTTATAGTTTGCTCTCCAACTTCTTTTTCTTTATTTTCGTATATCTTAAATGCTTCATCTTTTACATACTTCTTTAATTCTTCTTTGCTTAGTTTTGCCACAACTTCTTGTATGTCTATTCCAAATATATTTTTAATTTCTTGGATAAGAGCTTCTTTATTGCTTCCTTCATCTGAATGTAATTCTACTACTTCGTCTGCTGTACTTTCTATCATTGATGTAATATTTCCTTTTAGATTTTTACCGTCTAATACTTCTTTTCTTTGTTTATATATGATTTCTCTTTGAACATTCATTACATCGTCATATTGCAATACATTCTTACGAATAGTAAAGTTTCTACCTTCTACTCTTTTTTGAGCTCTTTCTACTGCATTAGAAATTAGCTTAGACTCTATCGGAATATTTTCATCTGCTCCAAGTGTATTATATACATTTGTTATCATATCTCCGCCGAAAATTTTCATTAAGTCATCATCAAGCCCTATATAGAATCTTGATTCTCCTCTATCTCCTTGACGACCACTTCTACCACGAAGCTGATTATCTATTCTTCTTGATTCATGTCTTTCTGTTCCGATTATTTTAAGACCGCCTGCTTCGACAACTTTTGCTTTTTCTTCTTTTATTTTTTCTTCATATTTTTCTTTTATCTCTTTAAATTCTTTTCTTATATTTATAATTTCTTCATCTTTTGTCTCGTTAAAAGCTGTTGCTTGTTCTATTAGCTCTTCTGGCACTTTCCTTTTTCTTAATTCTTGAAGAGCTAAATATTCTGAGTTTCCTCCAAGCATAATATCTGTACCACGACCTGCCATATTGGTTGCGATAGTTACCGCTCCAAATTTACCAGCTTGTGCAATAATTTCTGCTTCTTTTTCATGAAATTTTGCATTTAAGACTTCATGTGGTATTCCTTCTTTTTTCAAAATATTACTTAACTTTTCTGATTTTTCAATTGATATAGTACCAACTAAAACTGGTTGTCCTTTGCTATGGCTTTCTTTTATATCATTTACTATTGCTCTAAATTTTGCATTTTCATTTTTATATATAACATCATTATTGTCTATTCTTATCATAGGTTTGTTTGTTGGAATGCTTATTACATCTAAATTATATATTTCTCTAAATTCCTCTTCCTCTGTCATAGCTGTACCTGTCATTCCTGATAGTTTTCCATACATCCTAAAATAGTTTTGGAATGTAATTGTTGCAAGAGTTTTAGATTCATCGGCAATTTTTACATTTTCCTTTGCTTCTATCGCTTGATGTAAGCCATTATTATATCTTCTTCCATACATTATTCTTCCTGTAAATTCATCAACTATTAATACTTCTCCGTCTTTAACTATATAGTCTATATCCTTTTTCATAACACCATAAGCACGTAAACTTTGGTTTACATAGTGAACTATATCTGAATTGTCTATGTCATTGAAATTCTCTAAATTAAATGCTTGTTCAGCTTTCTTTATACCTTTTTGTGTAAGTGAAGCTGATTTTGCTTTTAAATCTACAATATAATCATATTTTTCATTATCTTCTTCTTGTGCTACATCTTTTACATCTTCTTCAACAATAATTTTTGGTGTAAGTTTTTTAACAAAATCATTTGCTTTCTTATATAAATCTGATGATTTATTTGCTCTGCCTGAAATTATAAGTGGAGTTCTTGCTTCATCAATTAAAATACTGTCTATTTCGTCTACTATTGCGAAATTTAAATCTCTTTGTACTGCTTGATTTTTATAAATTACCATATTGTCTCTTAGATAATCAAAACCAAATTCATTATTTGTACCATATATTACGTCTGATGCATAAGCTCTTTGTTTCTCTTGTGGAGTCATACCGCTTATTACAAGACCAACACTTAGTCCTAAGAATTTATATAATTTTCCCATCCATTCGCTATCACGTTTTGCTAAATAGTCATTTACTGTTACAACATGTACCCCTTTTCCACTTAGTGCATTTAAATATGCTGGAAGTGTTGCAACTAATGTTTTTCCTTCTCCTGTCTTCATTTCTGCAATTCTTCCTTGGTGCAAGATTATTCCACCAATTAATTGTACATCAAAATGTCTCATTCCAAGAACTCTCTTTGAAGCTTCTCTAACTACTGCAAATGCTTCTGGTAGAATTTCATCTAATGTTTCCCCGTCTTGAACTCTTACTTTAAAATCTGCTGTTTTGCTTCTTAACTCATCATCACTAAGTTTTGAAATTTCATCCTCTAAACTATTTATTTTTTCTACTAATGGCATTACTCTTTTGACTTCTTTTTCTGAATAAGTACCAAATATTTTACTGAATATTCCCATTTTCTAAGCACCTCATTTTCTAATTTCCGTTATAATATATCACGTTTTGCTCTATTTTACAATACTTTTATTTAAAAATACTCTAGTCAATATGACTAGAGTATTTTACTTATTTACTTTTTACTCTTAAAACTCTTAATGCATTGATTATTGCGATTATAGATACCCCTACATCAGCAAAAACCGCTTCCCACATAGTTGATATTCCAAATGCACTTAAAATCAATACAATAATTTTTACAGTAATTGCAAATACTATATTTTCTTTCACAATTCTCATTGTTTTTCTTGATAATTGAATTGCATCTATTATTTTTGATGGTTCATCTGTCATAAGAACAATGTCTGCCGCTTCTATCGCTGCATCTGATCCTACTCCTCCCATAGCAATTCCTATATCAGATATTGCAAGTACTGGTGCATCATTTATTCCGTCTCCGACAAATGTAAGTTTTCCTTTTTCACTTTTTTCTTTCAATAATTCTTCAACTTTTTTTACTTTTTCGTCTGGTAATAGCTCTGTATAAACCTTATCTATTCCAAGTTTCTTTCCTACTTCTTCTCCTGCTGCTTTTTTATCTCCTGTTAACATTACTACTTGTTTTATATGATTTTTCTTTAAATCTTTTATTGTTTTTTCTGCATCATCTTTTATCTTGTCAGAAATAGTTATATGCCCTTCATATTTTTCATTTACTGCAACATAAAGTGTTGTTCCAATATTTTTGCATGTTGTAAAGCTTATATCATTTTCTTTCATTAATTTTTCATTTCCAACCAATACATAATCATTGTTTACCTTTGCACTAACACCATATCCTGTTAGTTCTTTATAGTCTGATATTTGTTTTTCATCAATTTCTTTTCCATAAGCACTTTTTACTGATAAAGAAATAGGGTGATTTGAATACTTCTCAGCATATGCTACAATTTCCAAAAGTTTTTCTTTGCTTAAATTTATACTTTCTATATGTTGTACCTCGAATGTGCCTTTTGTAAGTGTGCCTGTTTTATCAAATACTATAACTTCTGTATTTGATAATTGTTCTAAATAGTTACTTCCTTTTATTAATATTCCTATTTTAGATGCACCACCTATTCCTCCAAAGAAACTTAATGGTATTGAAATAACTAATGCACAAGGGCAAGAAACAACTAAGAAAGATAATGCTCTATATAGCCATTTAGAAAAAGTTGCATTTGGAATAAGAAGTGGAGGGATAATTGCTAAAATTACAGCAATTATTACTACTATTGGTGTATAATATTTTGCAAATTTAGTAATGAAGTTTTCTGATTTTGATTTTTTACTACTTGCATTTTCTACTAAATCAAGTATTTTACTTACTGTAGATTCTCCATATTCTTTAATTACCTTTATTTTTATTACACCATTTAAGTTTATAGTACCACTTAGTATTTTATTTCCTTCTTTTACTTCTTGTGGCAAAGCTTCCCCTGTTAATGCTTTTGTATCAATATTTGAATTTCCTGCTATAACTAATCCGTCAAGTGGAACTTTTTCTCCTGGTTTGACTACAATTATTTCTCCACATTTTACTTCTTCAGGAGATACTTTTTCTAAATTTCCATTTTTCTCTACATTTGCAAAATCTGGTCTAATATCCATTAAGCTTGCAATTGATTTTCTCGATTTATCAACTGCATAGCGTTGAAAAAGCTCTCCTACCTGATAAAATAACATAACAGCAACAGCCTCTGGGAATTCTCCTATTGCAAATGCTCCTATTGTTGCAACTGACATTAAAAAATTTTCATCAAAAACTTTACCTCTAAATATGTTTCTTATGGCTTTTTTTACAATTTCTAAGCCAACAACTATATATGCTACAATAAATATTATATTATTTATCCATTCGTTGTTAAGCTTTAATGTAAATGCTATAAGAAATAATATAAGTGCAATTATTATCTTAATTTCTTTTTTCTTCATGCTGATTTCCTCCTATATTTCTTCTAACTCTAGATCAGGTTCTTCTTTTTTTATTAGTTTTTTTATATTTTTTAATATTTCTTCTTTTTCATTTTCATTGTATTCTATTTCCATTCTTTCTGTCATAAAACTTATATTTACATTCTCAATTCCTTTTATTTTTCTTATATCTCTTTCTAATTCATTTGCACAATTTGCGCAGTCTAAACCTTTTATTTTAAATTTAGTTTTCATTTTTATCTATCCTTCCTTCAAATTATTTTTTATGTTCAATGTGTTCTACACCTATTTCAAACACTTTTTGAACATGCTCATCATCTAGCATATAAAATACTTCTTTACCTGATTTTCTACATTTAACAATTCCCATTCTTCTTAAAGTTCCTAACTGGTGTGAAATAGATGACTTACTCATTCCTAAAACATTTGCAATATCACATACACACATTTCATTTTGGTCTAATGCAAATAATATTCTTACTCTTGTAGTATCTCCAAGGATTTTAAAAAATTCTGCTAGCTTATTAAACATATCTTCTTCTGGCATATTTTTCTTAGTATTGGCGACTAGTTCTTGATGTATTACATTGCAATCACATATAAATTCATTTTTTGACATTCAGTTACCTCCTTTTATGTGAATAGTTGAATATTTATTCAATTGTTTTACTATATTATATGTGAATATGTATTCAACTGTCAATAGTTTTTTAGAAAAATAAAAAAAAATCTTGAACAAGACTTTTTGTTTTATTCAAGATTTTCTCTTTTATATATTTACACTTTCAAGTTCTATATTTCCATTTTCGTCTACTTGGAATATTACTCTTATTGAAAATTTTCCAAGATTTGTTGTATTTACAGAAAAATCATAGGTTCCTTTCCTAAATTTTTCTTCTCCTTTTCCCCAGGTATATACTATTTTTGTTATTGTTTCTTTTTCTTCTTTATTTTTAATTTCTTCTAATTCTTCTGCTTTAATTTCTTCCACATTTTCATTATCATTTGAAGATATTATATATCCAGATACTTGTATATTTTGCGGTTCCATAATTTTGCCAGTATATTCAAAATCATGGAAAAAATTTACACTTTTATCATACTCATAAGGAATCTTATTTGTGTCTGTTACTGTCATTACAATTCCTATATCATTTAATGCATCTATTGTTACATTTACTTTTTCCTTTTCGTTATAAAAATACCTTAGCACACCTGTTGGTATTCCTATATCGCTTATTTCTTTGATAATTTCAATTTTCCCTACATTTACAATTTGCCTTGGAAATGTATATATTATATTTCCGTTATAATGTATTAAAATTTCTTGTCCTTGTTTAAATTTTAAGTTTTCTCCCTTTGGAATAGTAACAACATATATATCTTCTTTATTTTCTATATCTATTACACTTAATGTAGTATTATTCACTTCTATTATTACTGCTTCTTTTGTTTCTGTCATATTATTTATGCTATTTTCTACATTTACATTATCTATTATTACATCTCTTATTTCTCTATCTTTTGATAATATTTCCTTATTAAATATATACATATGTACGGAAATAAGTTTATCGCTTTCTGCTGTCTGAATTTTATATGTTGATATATTATATCCTAAACCTTTATATTCTAAATTCTTTCTTCCGTCACCATATCCAAAATCTGTTGAAAATGTTGCTTTTGCAAATAGTGGTTCTTCAAAATTTGAACATCTAAAATAATCTGTGAAAACCATTCCTAACCATAAGATGATTAATAAAACAATTATTAATATAATTATTATTACTCTTTTTTTCATATACATCCCCCTAATTTTTGCGCCCTAACTAGGCACATTTGTGAAATCGTCATGACAAAAAATTTCTATTTTCAAGTTTTAAATGTAATTATATCAATAGTTTACAATCAGCTTATTTGTAAATTTGTTTTTATCTTGGTGCCCGGGGTGGGACTCGAACCCACATGGTTTCCCGCACGATTTTGAGTCGTGTGCGTCTGCCAGTTCCGCCACTCGGGCATAAATTAAAGCAATATAATGATAACATGATTTAGCTAATTTGTAAAGCAAAATTTAAACATAATTTCAAAATTACGCTTAGCTATTTTTCTAGCTAAGCGTATTTTGTCTTAATTTTAGTACATTCCTTGCATTCCTGCTCCCATTCCTTCATTGTGTCCGCCACAATTGCATTTTTCCTCTTTTTTATCTGTTACAATGCTTTCTGTTGTAAGTACCATAGAAGCAATGCTTTCTGCGTTTTGAAGTGCACTTCTTGTAACTTTAGTTGGATCTACTATTCCAACTTTTTTCATGTCTACATATTCTTCTGAACTTGCATCAAATCCAAAACCTTCTGCACTTGATTTTACTTTTTCAACAACAACAGCTGGTTCTAATCCTGCATTTAATACTATTTGTCTAATTGGTTCTTCTAGTGCTTCTAGTACGATTTTTCCTCCAAGCTTTTCATCTTCTTTAAATCCTTTTACTGCATTTTCTACTTTTGGAATAATGTTTATATATGCTGTTCCTCCTCCTGCAAGTATTCCTTCTTCAACAGCAGCTTTTGTTGCAGCTAAAGCATCTTCTATTCTTAATTTCTTTTCTTTCATTTCGATTTCAGTTGCAGCACCAACTTCAATTACAGCAACTCCACCAACAAGTTTTGCAAGTCTTTCTTGTAATTTTTCTTTATCAAATTCACTTGTTGTTTCTTCGATTTGTTTTTTTATTTGATGAACTCTAGCTTCTAGCTTTTCTTTATTTCCAGCTCCGTCAACTATTATTGTATTTTCTTTTTGTACTTTTACTTGTCTTGCCCTTCCTAATTGGTCTATTGTTACATCTTTTAGTTCTAATCCTAAATCAGATGTAATAACTTCTCCTCCTGTTAATGTTGCAATATCTTCTAGCATTTCTTTTCTTCTATCACCATATCCTGGTGCTTTTACTGCTACTACATTTAAAACTCCTCTTAATTTATTTAGCACTAATGTAGATAATGCTTCACTTTCAATATCATCTGCAATTATTACTAATTTTCCAGATGATTGCATTAAGTTTTCAAGTAATGGTAATATTTCTTGGATATTGCTTATTTTCTTATCTGTTATTAAGATATATGGGTTGTCAAATACTGCCTCCATTTTCTCTGTATCTGTTACCATATATGGAGATACATAACCTTTGTCAAATTGCATTCCTTCTACAACATCTACTTTAGTTTCTGAAGTTTTACTTTCTTCTAGTGTTATTACTCCGTCTTTTGATACTTTTTCCATAGCATCTGCAATAAGTTCTCCAATTTCTGTATTATTTGCAGAAATACTTGCAACTCTTGCTATATCTTCTTTTCCTTTTACAGGTGAACTTATTTCTTTTAAAGCTGATACAGCTGAATTTACAGCTTTATCCATACCTCTTTTAATAGCCATTGGATCTCCACCTGCTGCAAC
>CALXJN010000002.1 GCA_944388635.1 uncultured Clostridia bacterium | reverse complement strand
TCTTCTGTTTTTGCATTTATATATGCTGTTTTAAATTCATCTGACGCATCACATTCATAAGTTGCAACAAACCTCGTTGCCATTTGCACCCCGTCTGCACCAAGTGCTAAATATTTTTGTATATCTTTTTTATCCCAAATTCCGCCTGCTGCAATTACTGGAATCTTTTTATTGTATTCTTTTTCTACTTCTTTTATATATTCTATAATTTCTTTTGTTATTTCTTCTA
The DNA here is from genome assembly GCA_944388635.1 of uncultured Clostridia bacterium. Lineage (GTDB taxonomy): Bacteria > Bacillota > Clostridia > TANB77 > CAG-508 > JAAWPK01. The sequence continues at coordinate 26,476 of CALXJN010000002.1, read as the reverse complement.
GGCTTGCTGTTTCAATTTCTTCTTGTTTAAAGCCTAAATGTCCTCCTGCTTCTGGCCCTTCTATTACTATCATATCCGGAACATAATCATACTTTTTTATCCAATGTTTTACTATCAACTTGCAACATCTAAGTGATGAAACTATTGGAGCTATTTTTGTGTCAGAACCTTTTACATATTCTGGTAATTCTTTTGGAATTCCTGCTCCTGATATTATTAAATCTATTTTATTTTTTACACATTCAGTTACTATTTCTTTATAATAGTTCATTGCAACCATTATATTAACTCCGAGTATTTTATCTTCTCCAGCTATCTCCCTTGCTAATTTTATTTCTTTTCCAATTGCTCTTAAATCTGCTTTTAGTGGATTTTTTTCAAAGTCTGCTTCTTTATATCCTATGTCAGCCGTAGATATTATACCTATTCCCCCTTCTTTGCTTACAGTTCCTGCTAATTTATGTAATGAAACTCCAACGCCCATTCCTCCTTGAATTATAGGATATTTAGAGCTTTTGTTTCCAATAGTAATTCCTTTCATATTTTCTTCTTCCTTTCTTTAGATTAAACTTTTGTTAAAATTTATTTTTAGTTTTTACCTTCTCATCTGGTATTGGATACTAGATTATCATTTGTACTTCTCTAAGTCAATATAAACTGACCAATCATTATAAATGTTTATGCTAAAAGAGTACATATATAAATACTTTTTATATATGCACTCTTTAACGCCAATATGTGTATTAATTTTTTCCTAAATTTATCTTTATCTCAAACCTTTTCCCTCTTCTTTCTATTTCCAAAGTAACCTCATCTCCTACATTTTTCGTATAAATATATTTTCTTAAATCATTCATTTTATTTAGTTCTATTCCGTCTATTTTGCATATTATATCTCCAACAAGCAATCCTTTTCCATATGCGGCGCCATTTTTGTTAATTGATACCACATATATACCAGTTTCAAATTCTAAATCTTCTTCTAAATATTGTATCACTTCTTTATCATAAGCATATATTCCAATTGAAGGTTCAACAAATTCTCCTGTTTTTTCAATTTTTTCTATTATTGGTTTTACTAGGTTTATTGGTATTGCAAAACCGATTCCTTCTGCATTTTCTATTTTTACAGAATTTATTCCAATTACTTCTCCAGCTTCGTTTATTAGTGGTCCTCCGCTGTTTCCATTATTTATTCCTGCATCTGTTTGTATTAAGTCACCCATATATGAAACATCATTTTCTTCTGCTATTTTTATTGTTCTATCTGTTGCACTTATTATGCCTGAAGTTACAGTTCTTTGGAATTCGACTCCTATCGGATTTCCTATTGCGTAAACTGTTTTTCCTAATTTTATTTTATCTGAATCTCCTAATTTTGCTTTAGTTAGTCCGTATTTTCATGATTTTTACTATGCTTAAATCAATATCACTATCGCTCCATATAACTGTCCCTTGATATTCTTCTCCGATTTTCTAATGTAACATAGCATTTACTATATTTTGCACCACTTACATGTTCATTTGTAAGAATATAGCCTTTTTCTGATATTATTATTCCGCTTCCCAACGATAATGTTGTTTCTGCATTTATATTAAAAATTGATGTGTCATTATTTTCTATTTTTGAAATTCCGAACTACACTTTTTGATACTTTTTCAAGCATTGTACTTACATCTTGTGTATTTTGTATGCTTATTTCTTTTGATGTTTTTTTCGCTGTATAGGTTTCTTTTTCAACATCTACATCTATATTTATGTACATATCATATAATACAATGCTCATTGTTGCAATTGTAAATATTAACAAAATCTGTAACATTATTTTTGTTAATATATGATTTTTCTTTTCTTTTTTTCTATAGCTTTTCAAATTTTTTCATTCCTTTTTATTTAAGATTATTTAGATTATTCCCTTTTTTGAAAAGCTTAAACAAAAATTGCCATTTGGGACGGTTCTAATTCGCAATTTTTTGAAAGTTGCGAATTAGAACCGTCCCAAATGGCAAATTTTTATTTATATATTCTAAATATTTTTCCTATTGTTTTTATTACTTTTTTATACCATGGTTCTTTTTTTATAACAACTAGTTTAAAACAAGGCTTTTTTTCTTCTTTTGGTTCTTCTTCATTTTTTTCAAATATTTTGTCTGGATTATATTTTTCTCTTTTTTCTTGTTCTATTTTCATGTCATTTTCTTTACATGCAACTAGTATCTCGTCTCCGTCTTGTTGTCTGCAACAGTATTTTATAAATATTCCTGATAATAGTTGTTTTGTTTCTGGCAGTATATTTTGTTCATTTAACTTTTTTGTTTTATCTATTTTAAATTTTGAATTTTTGTCTGCTATTTTTTCTAATTCTTCTCTTAATTTTTCTGGTATTTTTTCTAATATTGGTTCTTCTACAAATTTAAATATTTCTATTAATTCTGCTGCAACTTCTGGATATATTGCACTATTTTCCATGGTTTATTTTTCCTTTCTTTTGTAAAAATTCTTTTTATCTTTCGATTTGTACTGGTTCTTTTCCTCTAACTATTTCTGTTAATCCGTCTAATACATCTAAGATTTTGTTTCCTTCTTGTTGCATTGCCATTTCTTTTATGTCTTCACTTGTTATAATATAGTTTTCTCTTCTTTTATTTTTGTTTAATGTATATTTTCCATTTGTTCTTTGTGCTTGTTTTATTTTTCTCATATAATCATTCCTTTGTTTCTTGATTTTCATGAGATAATTATATAATATATACGCTTTAGTGTCAATTGATAATGAAGAATTTCTATTTATTACCTTTGTTTAAACTCGCCTCTTGTTTTTTTTTGTCAAATATGGTAAAATAAAGTTGTTATTTGTAGCGAATGTAAAATGGGGGCTAAAAATGGAAAAGGATGTTTATGGATTAAGTAAGCCTCAAGAATCTATTTGGCTTACTGAGCAGTATTTTAAAAATACTAATATTAATCGTATTATTTGTTTTGTTGATTTTTCTTCTAAAACAGATAAACTTGATTTAGATATTTTAAAAAAGGCGCTTAATACTTTGATTAAGCATAATGATGCTTTTCAAACAAGACTTTTTTTAGATAATGGAATTGTTAAACAATATTTTTGTGATTTTGAAGAATTTGATTTTCCAATTTATGAAATCTCTTCCTTTGACGACTTCGTTAAATCTGAATGTCAAAGGCAGAATATTTTTAATCTCTTAGAAAACCCGCTTTTTGAATTTAAACTTGTTAAATTAAAAGGAACCAATACTGGTGGCTTTGTTGTTAGTTTCCACCATATTATTTGTGATGCAATGACAACAGCCATCGTTATGAAGGAAATTGCGGAAGTATATAATTCTTTAATATCTTCTGGAAATTTACCTGAGATTAATCCTGATAATTTTTCATATATTCAATATTTAGAGAGTGAAAAAGAATATGTAAAAAGCGAAAAGTTTCTAAAAGATAAGGCTTATTGGGATAAAGTCTATGAAACAGTTCCAGAGGTTGCAACAATTTATAGTCATAAAAGTATTAATGATAATTCTATAAATTGTGAAGCTGAAAGATTAACTTTTTCGTTAAATAAAGAAATAATGACTAAAATAAATGCTTTATGTTCTGAACTTAAAATTTCTGCTTATAATTTCTTTATGTCTGTTTTTGGAATTTATGTTTCAAAAGTTTCTAGGCTTAATGATTTTGTAATCGGAACTCCTATTTTAAATAGAACTAATTTTAGAGAAAAAAATACAATTGGTATGTTTGTAAGTACAGTTCCTTTTAGAATGACTTTAAATGATGATTTATCTTTTAAAGACTTTGCTGGAACTGTTGCAAAGGACTCTCTTTCTATGCTTAGACATCAAAAATATTCATATCAATATATTATAGAAAATCTTAGAAAGAAAGATCCTAGTATTCCTAATTTATATAACATATTAGTTTCTTACCAGATTAATAAATCTGCTGATAGTTCATCTAATTATGTTACAAATTGGGCTTTTAACAATTGTTCAAATAACGATTTGGATATTCATATTTATGACCTAAATTCAGAGAATATTGTTAATATTTCTTATGATTTTAATATTAATAAATATGATAAAGAAGATATTGAATTAATTCATCCAAGAATTTTAAATATTATTAATCAAATTTTGGAAAATAGAGATATATTATTAAAAAATATTGATATTGCAACTGAAGCTGAAAAATTGCAAATTTTAAATGATTTTAATAATACTAAAACTGATTATCCAAACGAAAAAAGTGTTATATCTTTATTTGAAGAACAAGTTAAAATTACTCCAAATAATCTTGCTGTTTGTTTTGAAGATAAAACACTTACTTATAAAGAATTAAATGAAAAGGCTAATTCTCTTGCTAATTGTTTATTAAAAAATAATGTAAAAGCTGGAGATTCTGTTGCTTTATATTTAGATAAATCTCTTGAAGCGATTGTATCTATTTTAGCTACCTTAAAGGTTGGTGCTTGTTACCTTCCTATTGATGTTTCTTATCCAAAAGAGAGAATTTTATTTATGATAAAAGATGCAAACGCTAAGGTTTTCCTTACTTCTTCTGATTTACATTTTGATGAAGAATTAAGTATTCCTAAAATTATTACTGATTTATCTTCTAACATTTATAATGAAAATACAGAATTTGTATCACATAATACTATGCCTTCTGATTTGGCATATATAATGTATACTTCTGGTTCTACTGGAACTCCAAAAGGTGTTATGGTTCCAAATAGAGCTATTGTTAGACTTGTTAAAAATACTAATTTTATAAAGTTTTCTTCTGGAGATAGAATCCTTCAAACAGGTTCTATTGCTTTTGATGCTTCAACTTTCGAAATTTGGGGTGCTTTATTAAATGGCTTAGAATTGTTCCTTCTTAAGAAAACTGATTTGCTTAATCCTACATATTTTAGTAATTATATTGCAAAAAATAAAATTAGTAGTTTATTTTTAACAACTTCACTTTTCAATAGATTTTGTGAAGAAAATCCAAAAATGTTTGGCGTTTTAAAGTATTTGCTTATTGGTGGAGAAGCTTTATCTTTTAAACATATTAAAGCAGTACGTGAAGCTAATCCTGATTTGCACATTGTTAATGGATATGGTCCAACAGAAAATACTACATTTTCAACTTATTATGATATAAAGGATATGTCTTTAGGTTTTATTCCTATTGGTTTTCCTCTTGCAAATTCTACTTGTTATGTAGTTTCTAATTCAAATACTCTTCAGCCAGTTTATACTCCTGGTGAGCTTTGGGTTGGTGGAGATGGTCTTGCGTTAGGATATTTAAATAGATCTGACCTAAATGATGAGAAGTTTATTGATAATCCTTTTGGAAAAGGTAAAGTGTATAAAACAGGTGATTTAGTTACTTTCCTTCCTAATGGTTCTATTAATTATATTGGTAGAATTGATAACCAAGTAAAACTTAGAGGCTTTAGAATTGAGCTTAGTGGAATAGATGCAAAGATTTTAAGTTTCCCTGGTGTAAAAGAAAGTGCAACTATCATCCGTTCTGGTTCTATATATTCATATATTGTAAGCGATGATGAGATTAAAATAGACAAGTTAGAAAAATATTTAAGAAGTGTTTTACCTACATTTATGGTTCCAACTTCTATTATAAAATTAGATAGTTTTCCTCTAAATGTAAATGGTAAACTTGATAAGAAAAAACTTCCTGAGCCTACTTCTGTATCTAATAAAGAGGTTATTCCTCCTAGAAATGATATGGATAGGATTATTATTGATGAATTAAAGGAAATTTTGAATATTGATAATATAAGTATTAAAGACTCGTTTTTTGGAATTGGTGGAGATTCTTTAAATGCTATTACTTTATGTACTTATTTGTCACATAAATTTGGTTTGACTATATCTGTAAAAGATGTTTTTGATAACCCAGTTATAGAAAATTTATCTGATTTTGTTTCAAATAATAATATTATGAAAACAAGTCAGACTGTTTTACGAGCAGAAAAAAGAGAAATTTATCCTTTGTCTTATGCTCAAAAGAGAATTTATTACGCAAATACTGTAGCTTTAAAAGATAATGTGGTATATAACGTTTCTGGTGGTATTTATTTTGATGAACTTCTTGATAAAAATAAAGTAAAAAATGCCTTAAATAAACTTATAGCTTTACATACAAGCTTTAGAACAGTATTTAAATATGAAAATGGAGATATTGTTCAGTCTATCTTGGATAATGTTTCAATTAATTTAGAAGTTGAACATGCTTCTTCTTCTGATATGCAAAAAATTGTAGATAGCTTTCCTAAGTCATTTGATTTGTCTAAGGCTCCTCTACTTCGTGCTAAGCTTATTTATTTAGATAATTCATCAAGTATAGTGCTACTTGACTCTCATCATATAATTATTGACGGAAGTTCACTTTCTATTATGTTTGACGATTTCTGTAGACTATATAGTGGCGAAGATTTAAGAGCAAATGATTTAAGATATGTTGATTATGCTGTTTGGGAAAATAATTTCTTAAATTCTGCAAAAATTAAACCTTTAGAGGAATTTTGGCATAATAGATTTAGTAATTATGAATTTACTGCTCTTAATTTGCCTTATGACTACCCTGTATCAAATATCAAAACTTACAAGGGAGATAGGATTACTCTTACAATTTCTAAAGATGAGTTTAATTCTTTAGAAAATATTGCGAAGAAGAATAATGTTTCTAGCTATTCTGTATTTTTAGCTGCGCTTTATCTTCTTTTATACAAATATACTTCTCAAAATGATATTGTTCTTGGTAGCCCTTTTGCTGGCAGAACATTTAAAGAAGTACAAAACATTATTGGTATGTTTGTTAACAATATTGTTTTTAATAAACATATTGATGAAAAATTAAGTTTTTCTGATTTTGTTAAAAGTGTTCACGCTGATGTTATCGATTGTATATCTCATCAGCCTTATCCTTATGAACTTATTCAGAAAAATTTAAATCTAGATACTGGTAGTTCTTTACTTGATGTGATGTTTACTTACCAAAATATTGACGGCAAAAGACCTGAAATTGACGGAAAGCCTGGCCGCTTCTTAGTTCCAAACACTAAAACTTCTAAGTTTAATTTGTGGTTTGAGGTTATTCCTTCTTTAGGTGTGTTTAACCTAGAGTTTAACACTGGTTTATTTAAGCATGAAACTGCTGAAAATATTCTTAAACATTATTTGTTTATATTAAAACAATTAATTAATAATGATAATCTTGTAATTGAGGATTTTTCTCCTATTACTGATGAAGAGGAAAAACTTTTAGCTAAATTTAATGACACACATATGGATATTCCTGATAATACTACTATTGTTTCTCTTTTTGAGGAACAAGTTAATAAAACTCCTAATAGAGTCGCTGTTGTTTGTGATGACATCTCTCTTACATATGCTGAATTAAATAAAAAAGCTAATAGTTTGGCTCATTATTTAATTAAATATGGTATAAAAGAAAACGATATTGTTTGTATTATGACTAATCGTTCTCTTGAGACTATTGTCTCTATGCTTGGTATTTTAAAGGCTGGTGCAGCATTTTTCAATGTTGATCCTGGTTACCCTGTTGAAAGAACTACATATTATATTGAAGATAGTAAGACTAAATATGTTTTAGTTCAGGCAGAATTAAAACATAAAGTTAAGCAAATAGAAAATGTGATAGAAATTGACTTAGATAATTCAAAGATATATGGCAAAAATTTTGATAATCCAAATATAATACCTGATAAGAATTCTTTATCATATATTATATATACTTCTGGTTCTACTGGAACTCCTAAGGGTGTTATGCTTAACCAAATCGGTTTTGCAAATATGGCTATGTCAATGACTTATGCTTTAGATTATTTAAGAGATGGAAAAACTCATGCTATAGCTTCTGTGACTTCTACACCTTTTGATATATTTGTTTATGAGATTTTTGTTTCATTAACTCATGGACTTAAAGTTGTAATGGCAAACAATAATGAACATAGAAATCCAAAATTGTTGGATGCTTTAATTAAAAAGCATGGTGTTGATGTTATGACAGTTACACCAAGCTTAATGAAAATTAATTATGACAATCGTGAGGAAGATTCTGCTCTCGCTCTTGTTAAAAATATGGTTTTTGGTGGAGAACCTCTTTCTCAAAAATTTGTTGATGATTTACATGCATTAAGCTCTGATATTACTGTTTTTAACATTTATGGTCCAAGTGAAATTACTATTTTGTGTAATGTTCAAAACTTAAATGGAGAAAAGGAAATAACTGTAGGTCCTCCAACTAAAAATTGTCAAATTCATATTTTAGATAAGAATATGAAAAGAGTTCCTATTGGTGTTGTTGGAGAAATATATATATCTGGTATTCAAGTAGGACTTGGATATATCAATAAGCCTGAGCGTACGGCAAAAGCTTTCTTTGATAATCCTTTTGGAGAAGGCAAAATATATAAATCTGGTGATATTGGTCGCTGGACTTTTGACGGTAAGGTTCAAGTTTTAGGTAGAATTGATAATCAAGTTAAACTTCATGGACTTAGAATTGAATTAGGCGAAATTGAAAATAAAATGTCTCAAATTGAGGGTATAACATCTTGCATTGTAAATAAAGCAACTGTTAATGATAAAGAAGTTTTATGTGGTTATTATGTAACTGACCAAAATATTTCTGAGAATAAAGTTAGAGAATTTTTAAAGAAATTCTTGCCTCAGTATATGGTTCCAACTTATATTATTAAACTTCAAGAAATGCCTTATACTATAAATAGAAAAATTGATAGAAAAGCTCTTCCACTTCCTGATATGGCAAAAAATCTAAAGAAGGAAACACCTTCTTTAGATACTGATGATTTCAGTTCAAATGAAGAAAAACTTATGCAAATTTGGAAGAATATTTTGAAGATAGATAATATTTCTATTGATGATAATTTCTTCGATATTGGTGGAGATTCTATTTCTGCAATTAATATGCAAATTGAGGCTCTTAAATATGGCTTGAAATTTGAATATGCAGATATATTTAATTTCCCTACTATTAGAAAATTGTCTCACAAATTGCCTTCTATTAAGGATAATTTTATTGAGGATTATGATTATTCTAAGGTAAATGATATATTGTCTAGAAATACAATAAAAAATATTTCGACTATTTCTAGAGCAAAGATAAAAGATGTTTTAGTTATAGGTGGAACTGGATATCTTGGTTCTCATATTATATATGAGTTTTTAAAACAAAATACTGGTAATGTTTATGCTTTGATTAGACCTAAAAATAATGTTACTCCAAGGTATAGGCTTCTTCAAACTTTGAGATTTTACTTTGGTAATGAGTATGTTGCTAGAGTTTCTGATAGAATTAAAGTGTTTGCTGGAGATATTACTAAAGGAACATCCTTAGGAATTGCACAAAACGAGTTACATGATATCGTAAAAAATGTATCTTGTGTAATAAATTCTGGTGCTATTGTTAAGCATTTTGGGCAAAAGAAGTTATTTGAAGATATAAATGTTCTTGGTACTAAAAATACTATAGAATTTTGTAAAAAGTATGGCAAAAGATTAATGCATATTTCTACTATTAGTGTTTCTGGTAATGGCGAAAAAGAGGAAACAGTTTTGGAAACAAGTAGCAATATTAATAGTAAAAAGCTATTTACTGAAAATGATTTATATATTGGTCAAAATATCAAGAGTGTTTATACTACAACTAAGTTTAAAGCAGAAATTGCTGTACTTGAGGCTATTGCTGACGGGTTAGATGCACAAATTTTGAGACTTGGAAATATTACTAATAGATATTCTGATGGTGCATTCCAAATGAATGCAAATGATAATGCTTTTGCAAAAAGACTTAAGAGTTATATTGAAATTGGAGCTTTCCCAAGATATACACTATCTCACGAATTAGAGCTTACTCCTGTTGATTTAGCAGCTACTGCGGTTGTTAACATTTTAAACCATAAGTCTGATTGCAATATGTTCCACATAAGGAATCCTAAGCTTCTAGCTATTAATTTATTATATAATACGATGAATTCTATGGGAATTGATATACTTCCTGTTTCTGACCAGATGATGACTGATATTATTACTGGTATATTATCTGATGATAGTAGAAACGATATTGTTTCTGGTATTATACATGATTTAAGTAGTGATAAAAAGCTTATATATACATCTAATATTAGGCTTAGCTCGAATTTTACAGAAACTTATTTAAAAAATATCGGTTTCCACTGGAAAAAAATCGACAAAAATTATATAATAAAATATATGAATTATTTTAAGAAAATTGGATTTATAAATTTTTAATAATTTAAATTTCCGGTCATTGGGGACACAGCTAAAATGACCGGAAATTCACTAATGAAAAAGGGGGAATTTTTTATGCCAGCTGAAATAAATAATTTGCAATTTGTCTTATTTGTTGCTTCGGCTCTTCTTACTATTTTTTTACTTCGCTACATATTAAAGAAAAAACCTGTAACACAAATACAGAAGTTCCTTGCTTACATGCTTCTTTGTGTGTTAATTATATATGTAGGACTTACCGCTCAAAGATATTTTGTTATAGAGTTTAATACAAACCCAATATATTTTGAAAACTTTATATATATAGGTACATGCCTTGTACCTGTTATGTTTTTCTTACTTGCTTCTTCTTTTGTTAACACAAAAATTAAGTTTACAAAAAAATATGCATTGTTACTTGTAATACCTATAATCTCTTTACTTTTATTATTTACAAATGAGTATCATCATTTGTTTTATAAGCATTATTCTTTTAACTTTACTGAAATGGAATATGGTCCATATATGAATGTTCACCTTATATATACTTATGGACTTTTCATTATTAGTGCTTTAATGATGCTTAATCATGCTGCTAAGACATCTGGTTTCTTCTCTAAGCAATCAATTTTTATAGTTATAGGTGTGTCTATCCCTGCTATCATAAATATTTTAGGTATATTTAATATTATTGATATGACAGTTTATATGACTCCTATTTCATTTTCTTTGGCTGTATTTTTCTTTACACTTGCTATTTTTAAATTTGATTTTTTGTCTATCACACCAATCGCACTAGAGAAAATTGTTGATAGGATGTCTGATAGCTATATTGTGTTGAACGATAGAAATATTATTATTGACTTTAATAAATCTTTTTTAACTACTTTTAAAGTTAAAGATTCTCAAATTAGAAATATTAATGTTTTTGATTGGGATAAGAGTGTTCATTTACCAAAATTAAAAAAGTCTCTTCAATCTGTTTCTGTTAGTCCTAAAACTGTGACTTTTGAGACTTATGTAGATACTATTAACCGCTATTTTAATGTTGAAATTTCAAGCATTGTTAATAAAAATATATTTTTGGGTACTATGATTCTTTTTAAAGATATTACTCAGCATATGAAAGACTTAAAGACGATTAAGTCTAATCAAGATATTCTTATTGAAAAAGAACGTTTTGCCTCTCTTGGTCAAATGATTGGCGGTATAGCACATAACTTAAAAACTCCTATCATGTCTATTTCAGGTGCTGCTGAGGCTTTAACTGATTTGGTTAAAGAATATGATAGTTCTATTGGTGATCCTGAAGTTACAAATGAAGATCATCATGATATTGCAAGGGATATGGCTTCTTGGATTTCTAAAATTAAGACTCACACATCATATATGTCTGATGTAATTACTGCTGTTAAAGGTCAAGCAGTTGAAAGAACCGACAATGTAGCTTCTGATTTTACTCTTGAAGAGCTTATTAAACGTATTACTATACTAATGAAGCACGAATTAAAAAATGCTTTGATTGAACTAAATATTAATTTGAAAGTTGATAGTGGTTTTATATTACATGGAGATGTTAATTCTCTTGTACAAGTTATGAATAATCTTATCTCTAATGCAATCCAGTCTTATAATGGTGCACCTGATAATAAGATTGACCTTATCGTTCAAAAGAAAAATGATTCTATTGTTCTTTCTGTTAGGGATTATGGCTGTGGAATGAGTAAAGAAGTTCAAGATAAGTTGTTTAAGGAAATGATAACAACTAAAGGAAAAAATGGAACTGGACTTGGATTATTTATGTCTTATTCTAATATTAAGGCTCACTTTAATGGTTCTATTACATTTAAGTCTGAGCTAAATAAAGGTACTACTTTTAGCATAATTTTACCTTTGTAATTAAATGTTGTCAATGGGGACGCATTGACATTTGCAAAGCAAAACGTCCAATTTTCTTATATTTTTCTCATAAAATGACGAATTCAAGAAATTTTTCAAAAATTTCTTGATTTTTTTGTATTTTATTGCTACAATTCTTTTTAGGGAATATATTTTTTAGAGGATGTGAAGTAATATGAGAAAAAATATGCAAACGCAAGCGTCAAATGGTATTAAAGTGCTTGTTGTAGATGATGAGATAGGTATAATTGATTCCTTATCTATATTTTTGAAAAAATCCGGATATATTTTTGATGGTGTTACTGATCCTCTTGAGGCAATTGAAAAGGTTAAAAATGAACATTTTGATTTAATGATATTGGACTTTATTATGACTCCTATCCATGGAGATCAAGTTGTTGAGGAGATTCGTAAGTTTAATAAGGAATTATATATTTTATTACTTACTGGTCACAAAGATTTAGCTCCTCCTCTTGAAACTATTAGAAGACTTGATATTCAAGGGTATTGTGAAAAGAGTGATAAGTTTGACCAATTATTACTTTTGATCGAGTCTGCTGTAAAAGCTATTAATCAAATGAATATGATAAAGAAAATAAATGATGAGTTAAAAGAGACGACTCAAAAGTTAGAGCAAGCTTATATGGAAAGTATTGAGACTTTAAGATACACAGTTGAAGCAAAAGATCCTTATACAAGAGGTCATTCTGATAGAGTTTCGGAATATTCTGTGCTTATTGGTAAATATTTAGGTCTATCTGACGATGATTTACATACACTTAAGATAGGTGGACTTTTCCATGACATAGGAAAAATTGGAATTCCTGATGATATTTTACTAAAACCTGGAAAGCTTACTCCTGATGAGTATTCTGAAATAAAAAATCATCCTTCTATTGGTGTTCATATTTTGTCAAATGCTGCTATTTTTAGAGATATTATTCCTATTGTAAAGCATCATCACGAAAGATATGACGGGCTTGGATATCCTTCTAAATTAAAAGGAGAGTCAATTCCTTATTTAGCACGAATTGCTGCTGTTGCAGATACTTTTGATGCTATGACATCAAAGAGAACTTATAGGGATTCTTTATCTTTGGATATTGTAAAATCTGAAATAGAAAAAAATAAGGAAACTCAGTTTGATCCACAAGTTGCTGATGTCTTTTTAGATATTTTGAATAATCATTATGAAGAAATTAAGGTTATTCAAGAAAAATATAGATAAATTTTAATTTATTTGGTATTATAAGTTTATAAAATACACATTTTGTGTTTTAGGGCTTATGAAATATATAACTAAAGTAAAAAGGAGGAGATACAATGGAAGAAGAACAAAATAATCAAGTGGAGCAAGTAAACAGCACATCTACAAATAATAGAAAAGGTTTTAATATTACCTCTATGGTATTAGGTATTATCGCAATACTTTTCTGTTGTGTTTGGTATATTAATATTCCTTGCTCAATAATTGCTATTATTTTTAGTATTGCTGGTAGAAAAGATGCTGGCAGAGGAATGGGAATTGCAGGACTTGTTCTTGGAATTGTTGCATTAGCTTTATATGTTTTCTTAATAGTTCTTGGTTTTGCAGCAATCGTTGGAACAACTTCAGCACTAGTTGAAAGTTCATCATCACTTTATTATTAATACAAGACAAAAATCGCTCCTTAAAAAGGAGCTTTTTTGTTTATCTAAATATATTCCAAATTATTATTAATAATAAAATTATTACAATAAGTATATATACTTTATTTATTCTATTTTCTTCTTTTTTTATTCTTATTTTTATAAGATTGTAAAAGAAATATATTGTTAAAATATATGCTATGCCAATAATTACTTTATCCATTTTACTTTTCTCCTAAAATTATATCTACAAAAGATCTCTTTTTTAATATCATGCATATTATATCATCTATAAATAATATAGCAAAAATTGGAAATAGCACTAATGTGCAATATGCGTTATTTTTTATTGCTAAATTAAAATTCAAATTGAATATTGCTTCTATCGCTCTTGTCATTCCACAAGTTGGACATAATATTCCAAATTTTTCATTTATATAGCATGTCCAAATAGGTTCATTAGTTAATTTTAGCAAAATTATAAAGATTGCAATTGCTATATATACAGTTATTCTTATATATTTTAACATTTTATTTCTATTTATTTTCATTTTCCCCTATTCTATTCCTATATATTGATTATAAGTACATTCTCTGTCTATTATTTTGTCTTTCTTTATTTCTATTACTCTGTTTGCAACAGTTTGGCATAACTCATGGTCATGTGACGTAAATAACATATTGCCTTTAAATTTCTTCATTCCTTCATTTAATGCTGTTATGCTTTCCATGTCTAGGTGGTTTGTTGGTTCATCAAATATCAAGAAATTTGCACCTGATAACATCATTTTTGATAAAACACATCTTACTTTTTCTCCACCTGATAATACATTTACATTCTTTAGTGCTTCCTCTCCTGAAAATAGCATTCTTCCTAAGAATCCTCTTACATATGTTTCATCTGGATCTTTTGAGTATGCTCTTAGCCAGTCTACAAGTGGAATATTGTCTTTGAACATATAATTATTATCTTTTGGGAAATAATCTTTTGTAATTGTTGTTCCAAATGTTATTTCTCCTGAGTCTGGTTCTAATTCTCCTGCAATTATTTGAAATAATATTGTTTTTGCTATTTCTTTATCTTCTAAAAATAAAATTTTGTCATCTTTTTTTACTGTGAAAGAAATATTATCTAATATTTTTTCTCCGTCTATTGTTTTTGATAAATTATTTACTGTTAATATTTCTTTTCCCGGTTCTCTGTCTGGCTTAAAGTCTATATATGGGTATCTTCTATTTGAAGGCTTTATTTCTTCTAATTCTATTTTTTCAAGTGATTTTTTTCTTGAAGTTGCTTGCTTTGATTTTGATGCATTTGCACTAAATCTTGCAATAAATTCTTGCAATTCTTTTATTTTCTCTTCTTTCTTTTTGTTTTGCTCCTTTGCTTGTTTTAAGGCAAGTTGGCTTGATTCATACCAGAAATCATAATTTCCTGGATATACTTTTATTTTTCCAAAATCTACATCTGCTATATGTGTACAAACTTTATTTAAGAAATATCT
Source organism: uncultured Clostridia bacterium (assembly GCA_944388635.1). Classification (GTDB taxonomy): domain Bacteria; phylum Bacillota; class Clostridia; order TANB77; family CAG-508; genus JAAWPK01. Next base: position 11,135 of record CALXJN010000002.1, on the reverse strand, counting down.
ATCATGTGATACAACTATTACTGTATTTTCAAAGTCTATTAAAAATTCTTGTAGCCAATTTATACTCTTTAAGTCTAAATCGTTTGTAGGCTCGTCTAATAATAATACATCTGGATTTCCAAATAGAGCTTGGGCAAGCAAAATTTTTACTTTATCTTTTGCTTCTATTTCTTTCATTAATTTATAGTGAAATTCTCCTGGAATTCCTAAATTGTTTAAAAGTGTTGAAGCATCTGCTTCTGCATTCCATCCATCTAATTCTGCAAATCTTTCCTCTAGTTTTGCGGCTTTCATTCCGTCTTCTTCAGAAAAATCTGGTTTTGCATATATTGCTTCTTTTTCTTTCATTATCTTATATAGTTCTTGGTTTCCCATTATTACTGTATCTATTACACTGTATTCTTCATATGCAAAGTGGTCTTGTTTCAAAACTGATAATCTTTCGCCCTTTTCCATAGAAACTTCGCCTTTGCTTGGTTCTATTTCTCCTGATAGTACTTTTAAAAATGTTGATTTTCCTGCGCCATTTGCACCTATTATTCCATAGCAGTTCCCTTTTCCGAATTTTATATTTACATCTTCAAATAAGATTCTTTTTCCAAATCTTACTGTTACTCCTGTTGCAACTAGCATTTATCTTTCCTCCCCACTTAAGTCAATAATATAATATTATATAATATTTTTGGCTTTATTTCAAGGCTAAAACATTGACTTAATTTTAAAAAAATTGTAAAATAATTATGTATATATTTTTAAGGTAGGTGAATAAGGTTATGCTTAAGATTTATAATACAGATATTTTATCTGGTAAAACAAGTGAAATTAATGATTTTGTGAAAGGTTCTTGGATTAACCTGATTAATCCAAGTGATGATGAAATAAAAAAAGTCTGTAGCAGTATAAATATTGAGGAAGGCTTTATTCGTTATTCTTTGGACTTAGAGGAGCAAGCCAGAATTGACCAAGAGGAAGATGATTCTACAGTTCTTTTCGTTGTTGACGTTCCTATAATTGAAAAACATGATGATATTTCTTTATACACAACCATGCCTTTAGGTATGATTGTTGTTAGAGATGACTTTTTTATAACGGTTTGTTCTTGTAAAAATAAAATTATTGAAGATTTTGAAAAAAATAAGGTAAAAAATTTCTCAACTTATAAAAAGAGTAGATTCCTTTTGCAGGTTCTTTATTCGAATTCTTCATATTTCTTGACTTATTTAAAGCAGATTAATAGAGAGGCAGAAACTGCTGAGTCTAGGTTAAAAAATTCTATGAAAAATAAGGAGCTTTTAAAGTTACTTAATATTGAAAAGAGCTTAGTTTATTTTTCAACTTCTTTAAAGGCTAATGAGGTTGTCATGGAAAAAACTATGAGAGGTAAAATTTTAAAGCTTTATGAAGAAGATGAGGATTTACTTGAAGATGCAATTATCGAAAATAAGCAAGCAATTGAAATGGGTAAAATTTACAGTGATATTTTAAGTGGTACAATGGATGCTTATGCTTCTTTAATTTCTAATAATTTAAATGGGGTAATGAAATTTTTAGCTTCTATCACTTTGGTTATAGCTGTTCCAACAATGATTTCTAGCTTCTGGGGAATGAATTTGAATGTGCCTTTTGAGCATAGTGCTTTAGGCTTCCCAATAATGATTACGATTTCGGTTATTCTTACTTTGATTGTTTGTTGGTGGCTAAAAAAGAAAGATATGTTTTAATGAAAATTAAGAAAATAACGAAAAGTTTGTGTGAGGTTGCGATTTGGGACGGTTCTGATTCGCAAGTTGTAAAATATTTACTAAAAAAGATGAAAGATTTAATTTTGCCATTACCTTTACTGTGGCAGACTTCAAAATAATTTAAAAGAAGTCTGCCACATTCGCCGTCGCTTACAGCTCCGTTAATCGCTGCGCAGGTAATTTAAAATTAAATCTTTCATCTTTTTTGACATTTAAAATTTGCGAATCAGAACCGTCCCAAATCGCAACCTCAGCATTGCAAACAAAAGAAATTTAAATTTCTCATTTTATTCTTGTGCAATTGTATTTGTTTCCTGATTTATTTCTTCGTCTTTTGTTATTGGCTCTCCTAGTACACTTTCTATATTTGCTAATTCTTTTTTTATTGTGTTATATAAGCTTGAACTAATTTCACCTTTGTCTCCGCTTTCGTATTGTGTCATTGCTGCTCTTATATCTATTAGTTCATATCTATCTTTTTTTCCTGCTCCTTTATCATAGCAATATACTGGTACATAATCAACACTGTCTATTGATATTTTTCCTGTTTCTCCGTCTTTTGTTATTTCCATATCCAATATTGCTGTACTTTTTGTGTGTTCTTTTACTTGTCCTGATATGAAATTTCCAAGTGCATATACAACAAACACTTCTTTTTCTGTTCCGTCTGCTAATGTTATTGTTCTTTTTTCCATTGGCTCAACAACATGTGCATGGTTTCCAATTATTATATCTGCTCCATTTTCAAATAAAAAGTCTGCAAGTCTTTCTTGTTCACTGTTTTGTTTTTGTTGATATTCTGCTCCCCAGTGCATGCTTACACATATTACGTCTACATTTTGTTCTTTTGCAAGGTTTAGTTGTTCAAGCATTAAGTCTTCGTCTATTAAATTCACTAAATAGTCTTTTCCCTCTGGTACTGGTATTCCGTTTGTTCCATATGTAAAAGCTAAAAAAGCTATTTTTATTCCATTTACATCTTTTACAAGTATAGTATTTTGCTCTTCTTCACTTCTATATGTTCCTACATGTTCAATTCCGATTTCGTCTAATGCATCTAATGTAGCTATTACGCCACTTTCTCTTTTATCCATGCTGTGATTATTTGCTGTTGATAAAATATCTATTCCGATATTTTTTACGGCAACACCTAGTTCTGCTGGTGAATTGAATGTAGGGTATCCACTATATCCTCTATCTTCTCCTGCAAATGTTGTTTCTAAATTTCCTATTGCTATATCTGCTTTTGTTATATATTTTGCTACATTTGTAAATACTGATGAAAAGTCATAAGTTTTTGTTTCTGAGTCATATGCCGCTTTGAAATTTGTGCTATGGCACATTATATCTCCTGTTGCAACTAAATTTATTGTAATATCTTCTGGAACTACAACTTCTTCTTGTACTTCATTTTCTCCTGCTTGTCCTACTTCACTGTTTCCGTTATTTTTAACTATTTGTGTTATTCCAAATGTTGCTAAAGCAATTAATAATAATAATAAAATTAATGCAAGTATTATTCTTTTATAGTTTGGTCTTATCTTTTTTCTTCTAGTTTTCCCTCTCATACTTTATCTCCTTCTACTTTCTTATTAAATTTGATTAAATTATATCAAAATTTTATTCAAAATGTCTATAATATATCTTAAAGATATTGAATTTTCTTATATTTTTTTATATAATAGGTTTATTATTGATTTAAAGGGGCGATTTTACATGATGAAAATTTTAGTTAAAGACTTATTTAGAAATATTGACAAATATGAAGGTGAAGAAGTTGAAATTTCAGGTTGGGTTAAAACTCTTCGTGATTCTAAAAATTTTGGTTTTATTGAAATAAATGACGGTAGCTTTTTTAAGAATGTACAAATAGTTTTTGATACAAATTTATCTAATTTTGAAGATATTAGAAAGCTCTCTATTAGCTCATCTATTATTGTTAATGGTAAAGTATTAAAAACTGAAAATGCAAAGCAACCTTTTGAAATTAAAGCTAATAATATTGAAATTATAAATCAAGCGGATTTAGATTATCCTCTTCAAAAGAAAAGACATTCTTTCGAATATCTAAGAACTATTAGCCATTTACGTCCAAGGACAAATACTTTTAATGCTGTTTTTAGAGTTCGTAGTGTGCTTTCTTTTGCAATACACAAATTCTTTCAAGAAAAAGGTTTTGTGTATGTTCATACTCCAATAATTACAGGTAGTGACTGCGAAGGTGCTGGCGAAATGTTTAGAGTAACTACTATGGATTTAGATAACCCTATTAAAGATGAGAAAGGAAATGTTGATTTTTCTCAAGATTTCTTTGGTAAATCTTCTCATTTAACTGTTAGCGGACAATTAGATGTTGAAACTTTTGCTCACGCTTTTAGAAATGTTTATACTTTTGGCCCTACTTTTAGAGCTGAAAACTCTAATACTGTAAAGCATGCTGCAGAATTTTGGATGATAGAGCCTGAAATTTGTTTTGCTGATTTAAAAGATGATATGGATTTAGCAGAAGAAATGATTAAATACATTATTTCTTATGTGCGTGAAAATGCACCAGAGGAAATGGAATTCTTTAATCAATTTATTGATACTTCATTATTTGAGAGATTAGATAATGTTGTTAATTCTGATTTTGCAAGAATTTCTTATACTGATGCTGTTAAAGAACTTGAAAAAGTAAATGATAAATTTGAATTTCCTGTTTCTTGGGGTACTGACCTTCAAACAGAACATGAAAGATATTTAAGTGAGAAACTATTCGGAAAACCTGTTTTTGTAACAGATTATCCAAAGGAAATTAAAGCGTTTTATATGAAATTAAATCCAGACGGAAAAACTGTTGCAGCTTGCGACCTCTTAGTTCCTGGAATTGGTGAAATTATTGGTGGTAGCCAAAGGGAAGATGATTTTGAAAAACTTTCTAGCCGTATCAAGGAGCTTAACTTAAGTGAAGAAGATTATTGGTGGTATTTAGATTTAAGGAGATATGGTAGCTGTGTGCACAGTGGGTATGGACTTGGGTTTGAAAGAATGATGATGTATTTGACTGGTATGCAGAATATTCGTGATGTGCTTCCTTTCCCAAGAACTCCAAAAAATTGTGAATTTTAAAAAATACATTTTTAGTCGTGTTTAAATAGCAATTTTTTGAAATATCTACTAAAAGAACAAGAAATATTTAATTTTGCCATTACCTTTACTGGGGCAGACTTCGAAATAATTTAGATGAAGTCTGCCCCTACATAGTATAACTTAGCTCTAACTCACTTCGTTCAAAGAGCTAAGAAAATTCGCCGTCGCTTTCAGCTCCGTTATTCGCTGCGCAGGTAATTTAAAATTAAATATTTCTTGTTCTTTTTTATTTAAAATTGATATTTTTATTGTCCTAATTTTTTGTATATGTCATATTTTATAAATGATTGACTCATTGTGAATTTATTTGCTACACTTTTGTTTATGTTGCTTATATATCCTTCTCCAACTTCTGCTTTTCCATTTGGTACAAATTCTTTTTTGCTTGCAAAATATGTTCCATAGTCACTTACCCAGCTTCTATTTGAGAATATTGCAATTCCTGGGTTATCACTTAAAATATCTTGCCCTATTATTAATCTTGAGTCATATTCTATTCCAAATAAGTTAAGTAGTGTTGGTAACACATCTATTTGGCTTCCTACTTTTTCTATTTTGATTGGTTCTTCTATTTCACTATTCCATAATATAAAGTTGCTTCTATTTACTTCAACAATTGAGTCTCTTTCATATGTACTTACTTCATTTACTTGGTCTATCGAAAGTGTATATGGATAATGGTCACCAACTAGTGCTATTACAGTGTCTTGTAATATTCCTGCTTCTTCTAATTTATTTATTAGTGCTTCCACTGCCCTATCTAGTTCCATTTGTGATGCAAGATATGCTTTAACTGGTGTACTATATGGTAAGTCATTTACATATTCTTTATACTTTGTTGCTGTTGAGTTTCCTCCTCCAAAGTTATATGGAGCATGCCCGCTTACCGTTATATAGAATGTTACAAATTTATCTTCTGATGTGTAGAAGTTTGTTGTTACATTCATCATATCTACATCACTTGGAAGCCACTTACTATCCATTAATTTTTCTAGTCCGTTTCCTATCCCTGTATATGAACTAAAGCCTAGTGTTTTCATTGTGTCTTGTCTTGAATAATATGTATATGTCCAGTCATGATATGCATTTGCTGCATATCCAACCTTTGAAAAACTATTTCCTAAAGCATAGCCTATATATGGCTTATCGTTTTTCCACATGCTTAATATTTTTTGTGTTGGTATCAACCCTGTTGTCGCTTGGAATTCTCCACCTGTTGTACTTAAAAATACTGGAGAATAAAAATTTTCAAATACAAATCCAGAATTTGTAAGCTTATATAATGTTGGTGTTAATTCTTCGCTAACCGCTATACTATTAAATCCTTCTGCTAGTATAAATATTAAATTTTTGTCTTTGAAATATCCTGTATATTCATTTTTATTTGTTGGCTCTACAGAGTTAATATACTGATATACACTTTTTAAATTTTTATCAGTTGTTTGCTCTATTAATGCATCTAGCCCTAAGTCTAGTTCGTTATATGTCACAACTTCTTCTATTTCTTCTGGTTCTTGTTCTACTTCTTCTGGGGCTTGCTCTTCTACTATTTCATCTGTTGTTGTCTCTAGCACAAGATTTTCTTCAAACCCAAATATTGTTCTTTTTAAGTCTATGACGGTTGCATTAATTAGTCCAAATTTTTCTATATTCTTCTCTTGTGCATTTATGTTATGTAATAAATTATATGGAGAATATACATCTTCTTTATTTATTTGTATTACTGCTGTTTGGATAAGTATTATTGCAACAAGTATTAGCCCACAAATTCCAACTTGTTTTTTATTGTAATTAGTAAATTCTATTTTTTTGCGTAATACAATTAGTAAGATTAATGGTACTGCAAGTAATAATATTACTATTATATTTTGGATAATTGCATCTTTTATAATGCTTGTAAAATCTAGCGCATTTCCAGCTAAGCCAAGTGTCATAAATGAAAATGGCACACTGAATAAATTATGAAATACAGCTTGTATCATAAAATATATGGTAAGTATACTTGTACTTGTTATTAAAATAATTTTTGATACTTTTTGTTTGAATAAACTGCATAGTAAATTTAATACTAAAATAATTTGTACACTAAATAGTAGCGTATATCCTAAATCAACTAATTTTACTGATTTTAGCACAACAGCTTTAAAAATTATTTCTAAATATATTATTAAAAATGTAACAGCATATATTACTTTCATTTTGATTTTTCCTTTCAATTATTTTCTATCGTATATAAAATTACAAAATAATTGTGCTTTTGTAATTTATTTATACCATAAAACGACAAAAAAGTACAGCCTAAAAATCTTAATATTTTATGAATAATTATATGCTGTACTTTTTTAAAAAATTATTTCTATAATTAATTTTTTGTCTTTATATTTTGCTGATATTTTTCCTCCGTTTAATTTTCTTTTTCTATTTGATTATTTTTTATTGATATGTTATAATGTGTTATTATAATATAATTTTACTAATGAGAAAGGGGATTTTTATGGAAGATAAAAAAACATTAAAAATTGTATCAATTGTTATTCTTATAATTATTATAATTTTTGCAATTTATGTTATTAGAAATTATTTTATATTAAGTAAAATTATAAAAATGCAAGCTGCTCTTGCTGAAAGTAATAATTTCTCTTATACAGTTTCAAGGGTTAATTCTGACCAAGAAGATACAGAAATATATTATAAAGACGGAAAATCTATAATTATTTACGAATTTAATGAAACTCCTTTTATTAAATGGTCTGATTTAAATACTAAAGAATCTATTTTATTAAATGCTGCCGAATTAGAGGCTTTAGTTAATAAACCTGATTCGTCAATCACACGCCCTCATATGCCAGCTCTTATTGCTGCTGAATCTGACTCAACACTTTTAAGACTTGGTTTATCATTCATTTCTTTTATCAGTTCTGATGAAATTGATAACAAAAAATGTTATGTTGTACATATGGGGAAATCTACATTTTACGTAAAGAAAGAAAATGGTGCTTTATTAAAAACAATAAATAATGATAAGTCTAGCTCAAATAGTGTAATAGAATATAAAAATTGGTCATTTAATGCACTTACTGATGAGAATGTTGCTAAACCTAATTTGACTGGTTTTACAGTAACTTCTGGAGAATAAACAATAAAAGCTTTACTAAGATAATTAGTAAAGTTTTTATTATTTGGACGAATTTTTAATGTTTTTTGACTTTTTTCGTCGTAATAATTTATTTTTTAACGTTATATGGACGAAAAATTGTGGTTTACTATGAAAACTCGTCTATATAATGTTGACTTTACCTTATTTTTCATTTATAATATTTATAGAAAGAGAGGATAATGATTTTATGGAAATTAAAAGAGATTATTATTTAAATGAATTAATTAGTAGAGAAAAAAATGGACTTATTAAAATTATAACTGGTTTAAGAAGAGCTGGAAAAACCTATTTACTATTTACTTTATTTTATAAATATTTATTAAATAATGGTGTTGATAAATCGCATATCATAGATATTGCTTTAGATGATAGAACAAATAAAGAATTAAGAAATCCTGATAATATGCTTAAATATATAAAAGAATCTATCAAAGATGACAATGAATATTATATTTTAATTGACGAAGTTCAATTAATGGATGAATTTGAAGATGTTTTAAATAGTCTTATGCATATAAGAAATGCTGATGTCTATGTAACTGGAAGTAACTCGAAATTTTTATCTACAGATGTTGTAACTGAGTTTAGAGGAAGAGGCGATGAAATACATGTTTATCCTCTAAGTTTTAAAGAGTTCTTTTCTGTTTATGATGGTTCAGTTTATCAAGCTTGGGATGATTATTATAATTATGGTGGAATGCCTTTCGTAGTATCTTGTGATACAAAAAAGAAAAAGGAGGATTATGTAAAATCTCTTTTTGAAAAAGTATATATTTCCGATATTCTTGAACGTCATAAAAAAATAAGAAATAAGGAAGAATTAGACGAGCTTTTAGACATTTTATCCTCTTCTATTGGCTCTTTTACAAATCCTTTAAAATTGTCAAATGCTTTCAAAAGCGAAAAAAATAAAATTATTAGTGACAAAACTATTAGCAGATATATTGACTATTTCGAAGATTCTTTTTTAATTAGTAAAGCTAAAAGATATGATATTAGAGGGAAAAAATATATAAATTCTCCTCAGAAATATTATTTTGAAGATGTGGGCTTGCGTAATGCTAGACTTAATTTTAGGCAAACAGAAGAAAGCCATGTTATGGAAAATATCATATACAATGAATTAAAAATGCGTGGATATAATGTTGATGTTGGAGTTGTAGAAGTTTATGAACCAAATAAAAACGGTGTTACTAGCCTAAAAAATTATGAAATTGATTTTATTGCAACACAAGGAGATAATAAATATTATATTCAGTCTGCTTTAGCAATGAGAAATGAAGAAAAGGCAAAACAGGAAAGAAAATCTTTGATAAATGTCAATGATTCTTTTAAGAAAATAATTGTTGTAAAAGATGACGTAAAGCCTAGACGTGATGATAATGGAATTATGACTATCGGAATTTTCAATTTTCTTTTAAATGACAATAGTCTTGATTTATAAAGTTTATATGGACGAATTTTTGTGGTTTACTATAAAAATTCGTCCATATATTTTTTATGTTGCTAAATCTGCACTTTTGTGGTATTATATATTTATATTTAGATTTTGAAAGGGATAAATCATGAGTAAGGTATTAAAAATTATATTATGTATTATTGTTGGAATTATTGGTGCAGCACTTATAATATATACTATATATTATAACGTAAATGTGCTAATTGATTTGAACTCTCCTGCTAGTCAAGAATTGCCAAAAAACGAAGTAACTGAATCTTCAGAAAGTAACAATATTATTAATAACAACTATGAAAATACATCTAATTCTGTTTTTGGGGAAAATATAGTTACTAATAGTATAGAAAAATAGCAAAAATACGATATTTTAAGCTACCGTGTGGTAGCTTTTTTATTGCATAGAAAAATAGTCAGATTTTTCTATACAACAAGGTTAATTTTCTTTGGGCTGTGCGTATTTGCGAAGCAAAACGTCCAATTTTCTTATTTTTTTGGTAAACTTTTTATTACTTTTGTTAATAAAAATGGTATAATACTTGTTTGTAAAACTTATTTGAAGGTGATAATTATGAATATTACAAATATTAAATCTATTGATGAAAATTTAATTACACTTGCAAAGCAAGGAGATAAAGAAGCTTTTTCAAAATTAATCTTAGCCATTCATGGCGATCTATATTGTATTGCAAAGTCAAACTTAAATGATGAGGATGATATACAAGATGTTCTTCAAGAGACTTTTATTAATGCCTATTTTTGTATTCCAAAATTAAAGAATGATAATTCTTTCAAATCTTGGGTTACAAAAATACTTATTAATGAATGTAATAAAATACATAATATGAAAAAACGTAACAATCAATTAATAAATAATTACGTTTCTTCTCTTAATGATTCTACATCTACATCTAATATAGATTCAAATTTAGCTTTAGAAGAAATGAAAAAACTTTTAACTGATAGCGAAAATAAGATTTTCTCTCTTTATTATGAAGAAGGTTATACTATAAAACAAATTTCTAAGAAATTAAATATTAATGAAAATACAATAAAGACCAGACTTAGGTCAGCTAGAAATAAGATTAAACATAAATATAAATCTATTATTATAGCTATATTTATTGTGTTCTTCGTTACAACAGGTGCTGTATTTGGAAAAGATATTATTAATTTTATAAAAGATATGTTTAATTTAAGTAGTGTTGGCTATAATAACGATAATATTTTAGATGCTATTGAAGAAAAAGAATGGGTTCAAAACGTCGATATGGATTATATTGATATTAATGAAAATTATTCAATAAAAGTTAGCTATATGCTGATTGATGATATAAATTTATACTTAGTCTTTGATTTACATTCTAATATAGATTTAGGAACACACAATAGATTTAGTTTAACTGACATAAGAATAGAAACAGAAAGTGGTGAACTCATTACAGATGAAGGTGAATATATTAATAATGGATATTCATTATTAACTGGTTGGAAAAATATAGAGTCTACTTCTAATAATATACGAGGAGGATTTTATATGAAAAATGAAAAAGAACTAAAAAATCAAATATTATTAACATTGCAGTCTCTAGGATATAATTTAGGGCACTTAGGAACACTATATTTAACACAGACTATCATTGAAGTTATT
>CALXJN010000001.1 GCA_944388635.1 uncultured Clostridia bacterium | reverse complement strand
TAAAATTTATATAAATATTGACTAGAAAAATAAAACTCCATCATTTGATGAAGTTTTAAAATCGTTTATTATTTAGAGTTTTTAAAAAACTTTTTATAAATTAATTATTCTTTTTTTCACACAATGTTTCTTTAGCAGCAGCAAGTCTTGCGATTGGTACTCTATATGGACTACATGAAATATAGTCTAAGCCAACTTCTTCAAAAAATAATACACTTGCTGGATCTCCTCCGTGTTCGCCACAGACTCCCATTAGTAGTTTAGCATCAACTTTTCTTCCCTCTCTTACACCAATAGCAATTAACTTCCCTACTCCTCTTTTATCTAATTTAACAAATGGATCATTTTCTAATATTCCTTTTTTATAATAATTTTCTAAAAATACTCCAGCATCATCTCTTGAAAATCCATAAGTCATTTGAGTTAAATCATTTGTCCCAAAACTATAGAAATCAGCAACATTAGCTATTTCTCTTGAAGTTAAGCAAGCACGTGGTACTTCTATCATTGTACCTACCCTATATTTTAAACTTAATCCTTCTTTTTCATTTATTTCTTTATATAAATCATCTATTATTTTTCTAACGTAATGTAGTTCTCTAATGTCTGAAACTAGAGGTATCATTATTTCAGGTTTTATTTTCTTTTCCTTAAATAAAAGTTCTTTTTGAGCTTCTATTATAGCCATAGTTTGCATTCTTACTATTTCTTCATAAGTAATAAGTAATCTACATCCTCTGTGTCCCATCATAGGATTAACTTCTTTTAAATCTTTTATTCTACTTTCAAGTTCTAAATGATTTAATCCCATAGCATCAGCTAAAAAGATTATATCCTTTTTTTCTTTTGGCAAAAATTCATGTAAAGGTGGATCTAAATATCTAATAACAACTGAATCAGGATATGTTGCTTCAAACAGTTCTGTAAAATCTTTTATTTGATATGGTAAAATCTCTTCTAAATATTTTTCTCTTTCCTCTTTTGTATTAGAAAGTATCATTTTACGAAAAGCAAATATTCTATCTTTATCAAAAAACATATGTTCAGTTCTACATAAACCAATTCCTTCTGCGCCTAGTTTTTTTGCTAGTTTTGCATCACTAACTGTGTCAGCATTTGCTCTAACTTTCATTCTTCTTGTCTCATCTGCCCAACTCATAAACTTTTCAAAATCTCCACCTATACTAGCATCAACTAATTCTAATTTAGCATTATAAACTAACCCAGTCGTACCATCTATACTTATATAATCATTTTTATTTAAAGTTGTATTTCCAATATTTAAAGTTTCTTCAACTTCATTTATTTTTAAGTTACTGCATCCACATACACAAGGTTTTCCCATTCCTCTTGCGACAACCGCAGCATGAGAAGTAATACCACCACGAACAGTAACAAGAGCATTTACTTCTTTCATTCCCTCTATGTCTTCTGGAGAAGTTTCGTTTCTTACTAAAATCAAATCGTCCTCTCCGTTTGCTTTTCTTTTAACTGCTTCTTTAGCACTAAAACATAGTTTTCCATAAGCACACCCAGGCGAAGCAGGAAGTCCGCTTGTTAATGGTTCAACATTTTTTAACTGTTCCATACTAAATGTTGGGTGAAGTAAAGAATCTAAAGTTTTTGGATCAACTCTTAAAATTGCTTCTTCTTTTGTTAACTTCCTTTCTTTAACAAAATCTACTGCTATTTTAATTGCTGCAAGCCCTGTTCTTTTTGCGTTTCTAGTTTGTAATAAATAGAGTTTTCCGTTTTCAATAGTAAATTCAATATCTTGCATATCTTTATAATAATCTTCAAGTTTATTAGCATACTCTACAAATTCATTATAAACCTCTGGCATAATTACTTTAAGAGTATTAATATCTTCTGGAGTTCTAATGCCGGCAACTACATCTTCTCCCTGAGCATTAAGTAAAAATTCACCATATAACTTATTTTCTCCAGTAGAAGGGTTTCTAGTAAATGCAACACCAGTTCCAGAAGTTTGTCCCATATTACCATACACCATTTGTTGTACATTTACTGCAGTTCCCCAAATTGATGGTATATCATTCATTTGTCTATATATTTTAGCTCTATCATTTTCCCAACTATCAAAAACAGCTTTAATTGCATCCATAAGTTGTTTTTTAACGTCTTGTGGAAATATTTCTCCGACAGTTTCTTTATAAATTCTTTTATATTCATCTGTAATTTCTTTAAAGTCAATCGCAGATAAAGAAGAATCCTTTTTTACTCCTTTACTTATCTTATATTCTTCTAAATAATCTTCAAAGTTTTCTAAATCTTTATTTTTAACAACATTAGCATACATTCCAATAAATCTTCTATAACTATCATAAGCGAATCTTGGGTTTTTAGTAATTTTAGCCAAAGCCTTACATACTTCATCATTCATACCTAAATTTAAAACAGTATCCATCATACCAGGCATAGATACTCTAGCACCACTTCTAACAGACAATAGAAGAGGATTATTAGGATCTCCTAATTTTTTACCTACTCTTTTTTCAAATTTTTCTAATGTATCAAAAATTTCT